>DAOSWJ010000372.1:0-3148 GCA_035380005.1 Prolixibacteraceae bacterium
TATTTTAAACACGACTAATTTAATAAAATATTTTTATTTCGATTATTTTACTGCGCAATAATTTATTATATAAAAAACACTATTATAGGGTAAACAATATTTTTATTGGGCTAAAACCCTATTGATTTTTTTAAGAATACTATTTTTACATGCCAATAAAGTAAAATAATACTATCGGCTGTAATTTGATACAGCATACCCTGCATTAAGGCATATTTTCCCCCCAAAAACTTTTTTCAACTATGTACTTTAGCAAACAAAAAATTTTAGCAATGAAAATCATCGCATGGGTAGTAATCATTTTTGTTTTTGTATGCTGCAAGCATGAACATAACACTTATTTGGGCTTAAGCACTTCAGCAATTGAAACAGCAGCAAACAATCACCTAAATATTTGGTACCCAAATTTAATCGACAGCATTAATGGCGGCTATTTCACCAATTTTGAATACAACTGGCAAACATCCGATAATCAAGATAAAATGTTGGTAACCCAAGCCCGCGGTTTATGGACAGCTGCAAAAGCCGCAAATACTTTCACCAATAACCAACACTACCTTAATGCTGCTCAACATGGTTTTCATTTTTTAACCACTACACTTTGGAACAATCATTTTGGTGGCTTTAAACTAAATTATAAAATCGACCATCCAAATGAAAACGAAGATTACAACTTAATATATGCCAATGCTTTCGCCTTGTTTGCATTGGCCGAGTATGCCAAAACCAACTTGCAACCCGATGCTTTACAATGGGCAATTAAAACGTTCAACTGGATCGATTCAATTGCTTACGACACCGAAAACAAAGGCTATTTTAACCTGGTGTATTACAACAAGGATACAATAAATAACAACAATGTTTTTGGCTGGAATAATCCCAATTGGAAAGACCAAAACACATCTATTCATATTTTGGAAGCTTACACCACTTTTTACCAAATTTACCCCAACGACAAAGTTCGCAAACGTTTGGAAGAAATGTTGCTGCTGATAAGGGATACCATGGTGCAAGCCGACGGATCGCTCAAACTTTTTTTCACTTCAAACTGGCAAGCCATCAACCATAGCGATTCGAGCCGGAATTTCATTATTGAAAACCAGGAATACGACCACATTTCGTTTGGCCATAATATTGAAACGGCTTATTTGCTTATCGATGCATCGAAAACCCTTTACCAACATGTTGACTCCACCACCTTGAAAGTAGCCAAACAACTTTGCGACCATACTTTAAAACATGGTTTCGATCAAAACTTTTACGGCCTTTTTAACAGGGCTTACGATTTTGATCAAAATGGGAACATCGAAATAATCGACAATAAAAAAGACTGGTGGGCACAATACGAAGCTTGGCATACATTGGCCTTAATGTTGCAATATTTTCCCGAAAACGAGCAATATAATGAGGCATTTATTTCGATGTGGAACTACATTAACAACAAAGTGCTTGACCCAGAATACGGTGGATGCTTCAATTGCGGCATTGATACAGCGCCCGACAATACCAAACGAAGAAAAGCCCATGCATGGAAAGGCCCTTATCACGACGGACGGGCTTTAATGCTTACTTGGCAGTATGCAAATAACTAAAACGACTGCATTTTACAAAGCTTGCTGTATTCGCCTTTGTTTTCGATCAGTTCATCGTGGGTTCCCTGTTCAACTACCACTCCTTTTTTGAAAACGAAAATCGAATCGGCATTTTTAATTGTAGATAAACGGTGGGCAATAACAATCGATGTACGGTTTTTCATTAGGTTTTCCAAGGCAACCTGTACCAGTTTTTCCGACTCGGTATCGAGTGCCGATGTTGCCTCGTCGAGGATTAAAATTGGCGGATTTTTGAGTACGGCACGGGCAATCGAAAGCCTTTGTCGCTGTCCGCCCGAAAGTTTGTTTCCCCTGTCGCCAATATTGCTTTGATACCCTTCGGCACTTTCAACAATGAACTCGTGCGCATGGGCCACTTTTGCAGCTTCAACAACCTGTTCCATGCTTGCATTTTCAACGCCAAAAGCAATGTTGTTAAAAAAAGTGTCGTTGAACAATACCGGTTCCTGGCTCACATAGCCCATCATACCACGCAAGCTTTTCAGTTTAATGTCGCGTATATCAACCCCGTCGATGCATATCGACCCGCCATTTTGGATGTCCCAAAAACGGGGCAAAAGGTTAACAAGGGTAGTTTTTCCCGAGCCCGATTTACCAACAAAAGCAACAGTTTTACCCTTTTCAATTTCAATTGAGATATTGTGCAGAATTTTATCTTCGCGATAACCAAATGTTACTTTATTAAAAACAATTTTTTGCTCAAATGTTGATTTAGCAATTGCATCGGGCTTGTCAACAATTTTGTTTTCGGCTTGCAACAGCTGGTCAATCCTGTCCATCGAAGCCAAGCCTTTTTCAACACTGTAAACCGCCGAAGAAAAGGCTTTTGCCGGATTAATAATGCTGTAAAAAAACACCAAATAAGTCATAAAATCTTCGGGAGCCAAACCACCTTCGTTGTTCAAAATTAAACTACCGCCATACCATAAAACGATGATAATGATTGCTGTGCCCAAGAACTCGCTTACCGGATGTGCCAAATCGCGCCGCCACATCAAACGGTTCATTGTTCGGTAATAATCGGTTGTTTCGGCTTCGAAACGACGGTTCATTTTGTCTTCGGCGTTAAAAGCTTTTACAATTGGCAGGCCCGAAAGTGTTTCGTCAATGGTGCTCAAAATGTCGCCCATTTTATCTTGCCCTTTCCTCGAAGGCTTTTTCAAGGTGCGCCCTACCCTTCCGGTAATTAGCGCAGCAACGGGCAACATCACAAAAACAAACAAGGTAAGCGACCAGCTCATGTAAACCATCACCACCAACGAAATAACAATCAAAATGGGGTTTTTGAAAAGCATTTCGATAGAATTCATAATCGAATTCTCAATTTCGCTTACATCGCCTGTAATGCGCGCCATAATATCGCCTTTACGTTCTTCGGAAAAGAAACCAATGGGCAACATTAACAGCTTATGATATATATTGTTACGAAGTTTACGCACCACACCATTGCGCAATGGCACCATAAAAAAACTGGCCAAATAAGTAAAACCAACCTTCAAAAAAACCATCACTACCATAAACAGGCCAATGTAAAA
>DAOSWJ010000373.1:0-3141 GCA_035380005.1 Prolixibacteraceae bacterium
GGTGCAAATGCCCCAGCGCGGTGTATTGAATTTGAGGCGGTATATTTTCGGTATAAATGGCTTGAGCGCCACCTACATGCAAAATTGGTTTTTCGTCGTCGGGCTCATCGGGTAGGGGTGCGTCTTTCTGAACCACAAACAGATGCGTCATAAGTACATTCACGCCTTTGTTGTCGCAAAACTGTTCGGCAAGTTGCGACCAACTTTTTTGAAGTTGCAAGCGCAGTTCCTCTTCGCTGTCGGTTTGGTTCAAAAATGTTTTCAAACGCAGTTCGTTGGCGTAAGGTGTTAGCAGTAAGCGCAAAGGAACTTCGCAGTTGGGTAATTTCAACTCTACAAAACTTTCGGTGCTGTGAATAATTTTTAGCCCCGATTCCAGTTCAAAAGGTGCCATCTTGCTGTTGGGATAGCCGGCGAATAAAATGCCGCATTCGCGTGCCAATGGGTCGGGCGCCTCGATCCTGTCGGGCGAATCGTGGTTGCCTGCAATGGCAATAATCGGGCGTAATCCGTTGTTCGATAGTTGTTTCAGCTTCTTGTAAAAAAGTTCCACTGCTTGAGTAGGTGGGTTAAACGTATCGAACAAATCGCCCGCTACAAGCACTGCATCAGCCTGTTGAGTGTTGGCAATTTCGATCAATTCATCAAGGAAAAGTTGTTGTTCCTCAATGCGTTCGAAGTTTGCCAGTCGTTTTCCCAAATGCCAGTCGGAGGTATGGAGTATTTTCATTTTCGATTTTGAATTATTAAAAAGTGCTATCAAAAATAGCCCAAAAAAATAAGCCGTTCAACTTAAAAAAGAATTTTGGTGTTATTTAAAATATTATGAACTGAATAGAAACGAATGAAGGTACAAATTGAAAAAAATAATTACGCTAAGCGAAAACAATTTCTATCTTTGTTCGTCATGCATACAGCAATTTTTTAAAATTATGCACAAAGTAAAATTAAATGTACTGGGGCTTTCAATAAGCCAAACGCAAACAGGGGCTTATGCTTTGGTGTTATCCGAAGAAAACGGCGATAGGCGAATACCTATTATAATTGGCCCGGTTGAGGCACAATCAATAGCAATTCAACTCGAAGGTTTACACCCGCCCCGTCCACTTACCCACGATTTGTTCAAAAACATAGCCAATGCATTTGGGATCGATTTGGTTGAAGTGGTTATTTATAAATTGGAAGAAGGCATTTTTTATTCGGAATTGATTTGTGAACAAGATGGTAACCGTATTGCAGTCGATTCGCGAACTTCCGATGCTGTTGCTTTAGCTTTAAGGTTCAGGTGCCCGATTTATACTACCGAAGAAATTATTCAGAAAGCAGGTATTGTAATTGAAGTAAGCGACCGAAACAGCGCCGATCAGGCAAACGATGAAGGCATGAGCGAAAGTGAGTCGTACAATTATAATACAATTGAAGAACTTGAACAAATGCTAAAAGATGCTGTAAAAGATGAAAATTACGAATTGGCATCGGAACTGCGCGATGAAATTACGCGTCGAAAAGAAAAAGGAAACTAAGCAAATATATTGCGCAATAACTTTTTGTAAATGAAGAAATTAGTCTTGTTGGTGCTTTTTGTAGGTGCCGTAATGCTTTTGGGGGCGCAGGATACTCTGCCTGTAAATACTGTAGTCGAACAAGTTGTTGAAACCGAAGTGGTGCAACAGCAAACTGTCGATAAATCGTCGATTTTGATCAGTGAAGGGAGCAATGGTTTCAGCCTGATATCTTTTTTAAGAGGACTGTTAGGCATAGTAGTGCTTTTGGCTCTGGGGTGGATTTTTAGCAATAACAAGAAGGCAATTCCGTGGAAAACCGTTTTTGTGGGGCTTGCTTTGCAAATACTTTTGGCCGTTGGAATTTTGAATGTTCCTTTTGTGCGATGGATTTTTGAGTTCTTTGGAAAAATATTTGTCGTTATACTCGATTTTACCAAAGAAGGTACGAATTTCTTGTTCGAAGGTTTCCTCGATGTGGATAAGTTTGGGTATGTGTTTGCTTTTCAGGTGCTTCCAACAATAATATTTTTCTCGGCCCTAACAAGTGTTTTGTTCTATTTTGGTGTAATCCAAATTGTGGTGAAAGGCTTGGCTTATGTGTTTTCGCGCCTTATGGGGCTCTCGGGAGCCGAAGCATTGTCGGTTGCCGGAAACATTTTTTTGGGGCAAACCGAATCACCATTGATGATCAAAGGTTATCTTTCATCTATGTCCGATTCCGAAATGTTGCTGGTAATGTCGGGGGGTATGGCAACTTTAGCTGGTGGTGTTTTGGCTGCTTACATTGCAATGTTGGGTGGCAACGACCCCGTTTTGAGGCTCGAATTTGCCAAACACCTGCTTACTGCATCGGTGATGGCTGCACCCGGGGCAATAATATTTTCTAAAATGGTTTTTCCGCCTAAAGGCGAAGTAAATAAAATGGTCGATGTAAGTAAAGATAAGTTTGGCGACAATCCGCTCGAAGCAATTACTACTGGTACTTCCGAAGGCATAAAACTGGCTGTAAATGTGGCCGGTATGTTGTTGGCTTTTATTGCTTTTATTGCAATGTTTAATTTTGTGTTACGCAAAGTAGGTGGCATAGGCGATATCAACGAATCGATTGCTCAAATGACAGGTGGACGTTACGACCGCTTATCGCTGCAATTTGTTTTGGGCTACCTGTTTTCGCCTGTAATGTGGCTAATAGGTGTGCCTTTGCAGGATATTACCCTTGTTGGACGACTGTTGGGCGAAAAGCTTATTATGACCGAGTTTATTGGGTACATCAGCCTTGCCGATATGAAAGAATCGGGGATTTTTAGCAGTCCAAAATCGATAATTATGGCAACTTATGTGCTTTGCGGTTTTGCCAATTTTGCATCAATTGGGATCCAAATTGGTGGAATTGGATCACTTGTTCCTGAAAAACGAACGCTATTATCGAAACTTGGATTAAGAGCTTTGTGGGTAGGTACGCTTGCCTCATTGCTGTCGGCTACAATTATTGGAATGATAATGGGTTAAAGATTAGTCATTAAATCATTATATTTTTTTATTCCAATGACCAATGACTATTGACCAATCTAATTCACAATAACCAATCGTTAGTTTGCATCAGTTAGCTTTTCATCCAATGAAAAGTATATCATTG
>DAOSWJ010000374.1:0-3134 GCA_035380005.1 Prolixibacteraceae bacterium
ATTTTACACATACCCGCCCGGGCTATTCGGTGAACAACCAAGAGTACTACATCCGCGATTTGCCTTCGAAAGATAAAGGAAAATTAAAAATTAACATCACCGAAGTTCCTGAAGGAAATTATTCACTCGAAATTTATAAAGTTGGGTATCGGGTCAACGATGCCTACACCACTTACTACGATTTGGGCAGGCCAAACCAACTCACCAAACAGCAGGTTGAACAAATTAAAAAGCTAAACAATGGCGCACCCATTTCGGGCGAAATTGTAAAAGTGAAAGCCGATGGCTTATTCTCTAAAGAACTCAACTTGCGTGATAACGATGTTTATTTTTTGAACCTTATCAAACTTTAATTCATGTTAAAAAAAGGAATAATTAATTCTTTTATATTGATGGCTATCGTTGCCTTGGCCAATGCCCAAAATGTAAATATCTCGATCGATGCCAACCTAAACAAGCAAGCCGTATCGCCCTACATTTATGGCAAAAACAGCAACGAAGCCAAACCGGCTCAATTGTATCGCGATGCCGGGGTGCGTTTTTCGCGTATGAACCAAGGCAATAACGCCACCAAATACAACTGGCGCAAGAAAATATCGAGCCACCCCGATTGGTACAACAATGTTTACACCAACAATTGGGATTCAAAATCGCTGGATGCTTCTAAAAACCATCCCGATATGCAGTTGATGTGGGCATTTCAGCTTTTGGGCAGGGTAGCTTCAAGCACCGCCCATAACTTTAACGATTGGGAATTCAACAATTCGCAATGGTGGGAAGGGCACGGGCAAAACCTTGCCGGGGGCGGTGAACCCAATACAACTGGAGTGAACCCTTCGAAAGCAGCAATTGAAGGCGATATTGATCTTTATACACAGGAATGGCCAGCCGATTCAACCGTTGCAATATTGAACCACTGGTTCGGCACCAATGGCTTGGGCTTAAACAAAGATCAATTCCTTTATTGGAGCATGGACAACGAAGCCGATATTTGGAACGGCACACACGATGATGTAATGAAAAACGGACAGATATCTGCATCGGAATTCATGGACAAGTACATCGAGGTGGCCAAAAAAGCACGCGCCTTATTTCCCGAAATCAAAATTTGCGGCCCGGTTACCACCAGCGAATGGCAGTGGTTCAAATGGGGCGATGAAAGCATCCGGATTGATGGCAAATATTATACTTGGTTCGAATATTTCATCAAGCGCTGTGCCGACGAGGAAAAAACTTCGGGCATACGCGTGTTGGATGTGTTCGACATTCACCATTATCCTTATGCCCCAACAAACAACTATGCCCTCCAAAACCATCGCATTTTTTACGATAAAAGTTACGCGTATCCAGGCGCAAACGGTGTAAAAACCATTAACGGTGGTTGGGACAACGGGCAAAACAAAGTGTATATTTTTCAACGCATCGATGATTGGTTGAACCTGCACTATGGAAACAACCATGGCATTACGCTTGCCCTGAGCGAGTGGAGTCCCGGGCCCGATGAACCCAACCTCGCTTCGGTAATTTATGCCACACACCTGGGTTTGTTTGCCAATAAAGGAATCGAATTCTTCACCCCTTGGAACTGGTTTACAGGCATGTGGGAAACCGTGCACCTTTTCAGTAAGCACTCCAAAGGTTTTAGTGTTTCAAGCACTTCATCACTCGAAAATACCGTTTCGGCCTACACTACCGTAAACGATGCTGCCGACTCGATGACCGTGATCATTGTAAACCGTAATATGAATACCGCACAGGAAGTACTTGTTAACTTGAATAATTTTTCATCCACCGATGGAAATTATAAAACCTTGCAACTGTCATCCCTTCCCACCAGTGAAACTTTTAAATCAAGCTCAAATAACGCTTTAAAAGAAAATTTGGTTTCGGTAAAATCAAACTCGTTTAGCATTACCGTACCTGCCCTATCGACTACCGCAGTAATATTGGCCACAACACCAACAGGTATCGATGATTTTAAGGGAAAGGCTGCCGGAATGAAACTTTACCCAAATCCTGCTAACAATGAGTTGCATATAAGTTTGGGATCAACGCTTGCCGAGCCAGCACAAATTACCGTGTTCGATCAGCAAGGCAGGAAAATCAAATCATTTGATGTGAATTATGATGGACTTTCGGAAATTAAAATTGATTTGTCTTCACTAACCAGAGGGTATTATTTTCTTTCGGTTAATACAAATCAATTCAGTACAACAAAGAGCTTTGTTGTAACTAAGTATATCGAAAACAGATACTAAAACAATGATATCCTGTTAAGTAAATAATAATAGAACAGATTGCTTCACTACGTTCGCAATGACGTTGATGGATTGTTAAAGAGGCGGGGTAATGTGTTCCGGCTTCGCCGGAACACATTACCCCATCCCCAAAAACACAAACCTCGTCATTGCGATCCGCCAACTGGCGGAGAAGCAATCTCTAACTTTAACAGAAAATATATAACTAAAAAAGAACAAAATAATATGCTTGCAAAATTAAAAATTGCCACTATTATCATTATTCTTATTCTTGTGATAGCAGGGTGCGCATCAGAACAACGAACCTACCAAAACCCAATCATCACGGGCATGAACCCCGACCCGAGCATTTGCCGGGTGGACAACGATTATTACTTGGTTACTTCCACCTTCGAGTATTTCCCGGGCGTTCCGGTTTATCACAGCAAAGATTTAATCAACTGGAAACACATTGGCCATGCCCTGCACACCCCACAAAATTGTCCATTGGGTGGCGCTTATTCGTCGGGGGGGGAATTACGCCCCTGCCATTCGCTATAACGATGGCATTTTTTACGTAACCTGCACCAATTACGGTGGCAATGGTTCGCAGGGGGCATTTTATGTAACGGCAACCAACCCAGCAGGCCCGTGGTCCGATCCCGTTTGGGTGGGCAACTGGAATGTCGATCCTTCCATCATGTTTGCCAACGACAGCATGTACTGGGTGAGCCCCGACAACAAAGGCAGTTTCATGGTGGGCACTTTCGATCCCGTAAAAAAAGAATTCATAACACCCTTGCAATTGATCGCAGCTGGCTTGGGCGGTTCATCGCCCGAAGGACCGCACATGTACAAGGTCAACGATTACTACTACTTAATGTCGGCCGAAGGCGG
>DAOSWJ010000375.1:0-3125 GCA_035380005.1 Prolixibacteraceae bacterium
TTAAAGTGATGACGATCTATGGCCGGAAAGCAGAATATTAGAACAACGAAATAAAAATGACACAATTACAATAAAAATGAACGACATTACCACAAAACCTATATCGTTTCCTCAACCCCCTGCTAAGAGCGGCAAAAAAGATAGGGCGAGCTACCTGTCAGCAGCCTTTCTGGCCTTTGCTGCATTGTTGTTTTTTGTTTTAGGCCTTGTATGGCTGGGCTTGGTTTTCGTGTTGGTTTTGTTGGCTTTATTGGCTTACAAATGGGCGAAAAAGCGCTTCGGTTCATTCCGTTGGTTTAAAGCTTTACGTTATGCAGTGGTGTTTGCGGCCATTTTTGTAGTGGCCATTTTTGTCAGGCTGTTTGTGTTCGAGGTTTTTGAAATTCCCAGCGAGTCGATGGAGAACACGCTCTTGCCCGGCGATAAAATTGTGGTCAATAAGTTGGTAATCGGCCCCCAAACACCCAAATCGCCATTCGATATTCCGTGGCTCAACCTGCTTTTTTACATGAACAAGCAAGCACGGGCGCATATCGATTCTACTTGGTGGCAGCCGGTAAGGCTCAACGGTTGGTCAAACATTAAACACAACAATATACTGGTGTTCAAAAACGAGCCCCTTGCCCCCGATTACTTCATTAAACGCTGTGTTGCCCTTCCGGGCGATGAGCTGCAAATCATCAACGGCGAACTATTTGTAAACGGCGAAACTGCTCTTACCAATTCGCTTCCCCATATCAAAAAACAATGGGTACTGTACATCAACAATCCCGAAGGCTTTAACCGTTTGGCCGATTCGTTACATATCAATACTTACTACCATCATTATGCAAGCCACGAAACAAGTTTTGAGTTGCCACTAAGCAATCAACAAGCAGCCATTTTGATGCAATCGAGCTGTGTCGATTCAATGAATGTGCTTGTTCATCAGCCTTATGCCGATGCCTGGTTGAGGCCTTATGGAAAAAGGAATGTTTGGTCAATCGATAATTACGGGCCTGTAAAAGTTCCATACAAAGGTTGGCGAATCAGTTTAAACGACGAAACTGTAACCCATTATTTCGAGACCATACGCGACTGGGAGGGCAAATCCATAGAATCAATCGACGGACAGTTTTATATCGATAGCACCAAGGTAAGCCACTATACATTCGAAAACAATTATTACATGTTTATGGGCGATAACCGGCATAATTCAATCGACTCGCGCATGTGGGGCTTTTTACCCGAACAAAAAATAGTGGGCAAAGCAACAAATATTTTATGGTCGAATAAACACGGCCAAATGAAGTGGAACCGAATTATGAAACGAATAAAATAATCATGGAAAAAAATTCCAACATACCTGTAAAAGTACCTAAATGGAGGCTTCCGGCTTTTTCGGTAATCATTATTTTTTGCATGTTATCGATAATAGGAGCTTGCTTTCTGCCCTTGCTCAATATTCAGCTCAACCCATCAACCAGCTTGCCGAAAACCATGGTGAACTATTATTGGGGTACGGCATCGGCAAGGGTTATCGAACAGCAGGTAACATCGCCGCTCGAAGGTGTGCTCGGTCAGGTTAAAGGGGTGAAAAATATTTCGTCGGTTTCCCAAAAAGGTTCGGGCAGCATAACCATCGAATTCGACAAGAATATCGATCCCGATGCCATTCGTTTTGAGATTTCGACACTTATCAGGCAGGTTTATCCCGCTTTGCCCGATGGTGTTTCGTACCCATCGGTACAAATGCGCAATACAGATAACGAACAAAAAGGCCCTGTGCTTACCTACACCCTCATATCGAATGCAGCGCCAATTCTTATTCAGGAATATGCCCAAAATCATCTTGCTCCAAAAATTTCAATTTTAAAAGGCGTAAACGATGTTCGTGTGTATGGTGGTACTCCTTTCGAATGGTTAATCGATGTTGACAATTTGCAGGCTCAAATACTTGGAATAAGCGCTTCGGATATCGGTGCGGCAATTAACAACCATTTTTCTCAAAGGGTTGTTGGTATTGCAAATAATGCCGAAGGTTCCTATGAATACGAAAAACCCATTAGGGTTTTGCTCGAGTTGGGAGCCGAAAATGCTGAGGAATGGAACCGTATGCCAGTTAAAAAAACCGACGAGCGTATTGTGTATCTGTCCGATATTGCCCGTGTTAGTTATAGCGAGCAGCCTCCTGGCGAATATCACCGCATCAACGCAATGAACTCGGTGAACATGGTTGTTTATCCCGAGGAACAATCAAATAATTTAAACGTTGCCCGCAAGGTGAAAGCCGAAGTTGAGCTGCTGAAAACACAATTGCCTCCCGAATATTACATCAGATGTGCATACGATGCTACCGGGTTTATTAAGAAAGAATTGGACAAAATTGCGTGGCGCTCGCTGTTCTCCATTGTTATTTTGTTGTTGTTTGTTTTGTTGATTACCCGCAAATGGCGCTACCTGCTTTTAATCGTATTGAGTATCTTGGCCAACTTACTCATTGCTGCGTTGTTTTACTACATCCTGAAAATCGAAATCCATTTGTATGCCTTGGCAGGTATAACGGTGTCGTTCGGTATTATTATCGACAACAGCATTGTTATGATTGATCACCTGAGGCTTAGGGGCAACAAAAAAGTATTTATGGCCATATTGGCAGCAACATTAACCACCATTGGTGCCTTAAGTGTTATTTTCTTTTTAAAGGAAGAACAAAGGCTTAATTTGGTCGATTTTTCGTTGGTTATAATGGTTAACTTGTTTATTTCCATAGCTATTGCCTTGTTTTTTATACCCGCCTTGCTCGAAAAGCTGCCTTTAAAGCGCAGTCGAAACCGAAAATACATTAAGTACGAACGCTTACTGATCAAATCGAACCGCTTTTATGCCCGTAGCATTACTTTTAGCAAGCGCTTTAAGTGGATTTACATTGTGGTTTTGTTGCTTGGCTTTGGCTTGCCTGTTCATTTATTGCCTTCAAAAATTGAGAAAGAAAATTTTTGGGCGCGTACTTACAACAAAACCCTTGGTAGCGAATGGTTCGAAAGGGATGCCAAGCCGCTTTTGTCGAAAGTGCTTGGCGGAACCTTGCGTTTGTTTACCGAAAACGTGTATGAAAAATCGTTTTATTCCGAGCCCGGGCGTAC
>DAOSWJ010000376.1:0-1312 GCA_035380005.1 Prolixibacteraceae bacterium
TGCCGAAGAAAAGAAGTGGGACAAACTCGAAATTCGTGTTTACGAGGGAGCAAACGGCGAATTCATCTTGTACGAAGATGAAAACGACAATTATAATTACGAGAATGGCATGTATTCAACCATCAAATTCACTTGGAACGATACAAGAAAACAATTGACTATTGCACCACGCAATGGTTCGTTCACGGGCATGTTGTCGAAAAGGGAATTCAACATTGTTTGTGTTGGTGATAACACGATGCAGAAACAAAAAACGGTTGTTTACAACGGGACTAAAACTGTTGTTGAATTATGATTTTTTAAATCCTGTTTATAAGCTGGCTTATAGTGTGAGTCTTCCCATATTAAAGCCCGGATAATCATCTTTTGTTGGTTATTCGGGCTTATTTCTTGCAATTATGTCTAAAATTAGAAATTGTATGTCTAAAATTAACCATCAAAAAAACATGTTTCAGTTATTTTTATTCACTAAAAAATAAGAATATTTAATAGCTAAAAAATAATGAAGTTTTTGTACGTACTCTTTTTGGGGATATTGCTTTGTGATTTGTCGTTCGGGCAAATTGTTGCTTTAAAATCGCCCAACAATAAAATTGAAGCCGTATTGTTTAACGATGACAATTCAGGCTTATGGTACCTTAAGGTGAATTACCAAACCGAAAATCAGAAAATTGAAGCAATACCGGAAATCCGTCTGGGGCTAACACGCAGCGATCAGGATTTTTCCAAACAACTTAAATTTCTGAAAGCCGGAAAACAAACGTTTATTAACGAGCAATACACTGCTATTCATGGTAAGCGCAGTCAATGCAGCAATCAGGCCAATGAGGTAGTGCTGGCCTTCGAAAATCCGTCGAAAGCTAAAATGAACCTCATTGTACGAGCATACAACGATGGGCTCGCTTTTCGCTACGAATTTCCTGAAAAAGAAGGCGATTTTACAATAAGCAACGAGCTTACATCGTACTTAATACCCGATAGTACTCAACGCTGGTTGCAGAAGTTCGATCTCTCGAACGAAGGTTTGTACAAAGAAACAAATAACGCAAACGACAAAGGCGACTGGACTTACCCTACCTTATTCAAAACAAACGAAAATACTTGTTGGTACTTGGTACACGAAGCAGATGTCGATCGTACGTATTGTGCCTCTAAACTTAGTAATCATGCCCAAAATAATTCATATAAAGTTACTTTGCCTTATGATCACGAAGGCGAAGGCGAGGCTTTGACAAAAATTTCACTGCCATGGAAATCACCCTGGCGCGTAATCATCATGGGGCAATTGTCCGACATTGTTGAATCAACACTG
>DAOSWJ010000376.1:1412-3119 GCA_035380005.1 Prolixibacteraceae bacterium
ACCCTGGCGCGTAATCATCATGGGGCAATTGTCCGACATTGTTGAATCAACACTGATCGATGATGTTTCGAAACCTTCGGTACTTACCAATACCGACTGGATACAACCCGGCGTAGCATCTTGGAATTATTGGTCGGATAACCATGGTACCCGCGATTATCAAACAGTATGTAAGTTTACCGATTTGGCAGCAGCAATGGATTGGCCTTATACCTTATTCGATTGGGAATGGGATGCCATGACCAACGGCGGAAACGTTGAAGATGCGGCTAAATATGCTTTGTCGAAGGGGGTAAAACCGCTGATTTGGTACAACTCGGGCATGTTTAAGTGGATTACTTCAACCCCGGTCGATAGGATGAAAACACACGAAAGCCGCATGAAAGAATTTGCCTGGCTTAAAAGTGTAGGTTTTGTTGGGGTGAAAATCGATTTTTTCCTGAGCGAAAAGCAATACATGATTGATTATTACCTCGATATATTGGAAGATGCAGCCGAAAACGAAATGATGGTTTATTTTCATGGATGCCTTGTGCCACGTGGCTGGGCGCGTACCTACCCACACCTGATGACCTACGAGGGCGTTCGTGGTGCCGAGTGGTACAATAACAACCCCGAGCTTACAACAACAGCTCCTGCACACAACACCATTATGCCTTTTACCCGCAACGTGGTAGGCTCAATGGATTACACTCCGGTTACCTTTACCAACTCGCAAAACCCACACATTACTTCGTATGGACACGAGCTGGCACTTAGCGTACTGTTTGAGTCGGGCATGCAACATTTTGCCGATCGCCCCGAAGGATATTATAATTTGCCCGATGCACCTAAAAACTTGTTGCGCGAGGTGCCCAATGCCTGGGACGATACCAAGCTGCTTGATGGTTACCCGGGGAGAGATGTTGTTATAGCTCGCCGAAAAGGAAACGATTGGTACATTGGCGGAATTTATGCCGGTGAGCGCAGAGAGCTGCTTAAAAAGTTGAATTTTAACTTCTTGCCCGAAGGAATAAACTACAAACTAACTTTGATTGCCGATGGTGAGCACGATAAAGAGTTTTCGATTCAATACAGTGTTGTCGATAAAAATTCCGAAATTGATGTGAAAATGCTCCGAAGGGGAGGATTTACTGCCAGTTTAAAACCGATTAAATAAATATTGACTATTAATATGAAAAATTTTAGACCTATAATTTCGAAAAGAACAGTTTCGATGTTACTGTTTGTATTGTTAACAGGCACATTGTTTGCCCAGCAATACCCATTTCAAAATCCAAACTTGAGTTTTGAAGAACGTGCCGAAGATCTTATTTCGAGGTTAACGCTTGAAGAAAAAGCCACACTGATGTGCGACCAAAGCGATGCTATTCCACGTTTGGGAATCCGTAAGTTTAACTGGTGGAGCGAAGCTTTGCACGGTTATGCTAACAACGACAGTGTAACTGTTTTTCCTGAGCCTGTTGGTATGGCTGCATCATTTAACGATATGTTGTTGTACGAAATTTTCGACGCAGTATCGGACGAAGGACGTGCCAAATACCATCAGCATTTGCGCCGTGGCAACGAGAATAAACGTTTTTTGAGCCTTTCGGTGTGGACACCCAACGTGAACATTTTTCGCGATCCGCGCTGGGGGCGGGGGCAGGAAACGTACGGCGAAGATCCTTACCTTACTTCGCGTATGGGCGTGCAGGTGGTAAAAGG
>DAOSWJ010000377.1:0-3083 GCA_035380005.1 Prolixibacteraceae bacterium
TTGCTTCCACCTCCAACACAAGCGGTAATGTTGTCGGGCAGTTCGCCTGTCATTTCTAAAAACTGCTCACGAGCTTCGATGCCCACAACACGCTGAAAATCGCGCACCATCATGGGGAAGGGGTGAGGCCCAACCACCGACCCAATGCAATAAATCGATGTGATAGGATCAACAAGATAAGCTTCAAATGCTGAATCGACTGCTTCTTTAAGTGTTTTCAAACCGTGACTTACAGGAACAACCTTTGCTCCCAATATTTTCATGCGAACTACGTTGGGGTGTTCTTTTGCAATGTCAACCTCGCCCATGTGAATTTCGCATTCGAGGCCAAAATAAGCTGCTGCGGTTGCTAATGCAACACCGTGTTGCCCTGCCCCAGTTTCTGCTATCAGTTTCTTTTTGCCCAAATATTTGGCCAGAAGTGCTTCGCCCATACAGTGGTTCAGCTTGTGTGCCCCGGTGTGGTTAAGGTCTTCGCGTTTTAAATAAATACGGCTGCCCAGTTTTTCCGAAAGGCGTTTGCAGTAATAAACCGGAGTTGGCCGGCCTTGGTAATGCTTTCTGATACTGCGTAATTCTGAAATAAACTCGTGCGATTTACTGATGGTGAAATAGGCATCAGTTATTTTGTCCATTTCTTCCTGTAAATGCGGAGGAATAAAACTACCGCCAAATTCTCCGAAAAAACCTTGTTTGTCGGGTGTGGTTTTGAAATAATTCTTCATTAGTATGCTTTTATTTTATAAAGTTATTGGTTGTAAATTCATAATTTGCTATTCATCGGTTTTTGCTAATTGTTTCAGTATGTAATTAAATGTTTCGTTTTTGTTTTAATTTGACGGGCTAATTTATTCATTTCTACAAAAAATAAAGTTTTTTCGAGCTTAAACTTTTCAACTTTTTTTATTTGGCACTTGTCAAATCAATTAATATTTGTTTAATCATTGTTGGTTTGGCTTGTTGCTATCGAAGCTTTCATTATTTTTGCAGCACAAAAAAAATAAACACAATGGCAGAAAAACCTTCTATTCCAAAGGGAACACGTGATTTTTTCCCGGCCTTAATGGCACGCAGGAATTATATTTTCGATACAATAAAAGCTGTGTTTCAAATTTATGGATATCAACAAATTGAAACACCGGCCATGGAAAATTTGTCAACTTTAATGGGAAAGTATGGCGAAGAAGGCGATAAACTGCTTTTTAAAGTGCTCAATTCGGGCGATTTTGCTGCCAAGGTGCCCGATCAATTGCTGGCCGATAAAGACTCGTTAAAAATTACTAATCTTATTTCGGAGAAAGGATTGCGTTATGATTTAACCGTTCCTTTTGCACGTTTTGTTGTTCAGAACCGTAACGATCTGGTTTTTCCTTTTAAACGCTACCAAATTCAGCCTGTTTGGCGTGCCGACAGGCCACAAAAAGGTCGTTATCGTGAGTTTTACCAGTGCGATGTTGATGTGATTGGCAGTAACTCGCTACTTAACGAGGTGGAGCTGATACAAATTGTTGACGAGGTTTACCGTAAACTAAATATTAGCGTAACACTTAAAATCAACAACCGGAAAATATTATCGGGCATAGCCGAAACTATTGGCGAAACCGACCGCATTGTTGATATTACAGTTGCAATTGACAAGCTCGATAAAATTGGACTTGAAAAGGTAAATGCCGAGCTGGCACAAAAGGGTGTAAGCGATCAAGCCATTGAAAAATTGCAGCCTATTTTGGCTTTACAAGGCTCCAATGCCCAAAAACTCGAACAAATTGAAGAAGTTATTGCAGTATCGGAAACCGGAAAAAAAGGTATAGCCGAAATGCGTACTATTTTTGGATACATTGAAAAACTGGGTTTGGATTTGCCCGTTGAACTTGACCTTACCTTGGCTCGTGGCCTGAATTATTATACCGGTGCAATTTTTGAAGTGAAAGCTAACGATATGGCCATAGGTAGTATAACCGGAGGTGGCCGTTACGACGATCTTACTGGTATTTTTGGTTTGCCCGGAGTGTCGGGTGTTGGCATTTCGTTTGGTGCCGACCGTATTTTTGATGTGATGACACAACTAGAACTTTTCCCTGAAGATGCAACAGCGGCTTCGAAAGTGTTTTTTGTGAATTTTGGTGAAAGGGAAGAGGCTTACTTGTTGCCTGTGGTGGCTAAGCTTCGAGCAAAAGGCATCGCCTGCGAAATTTACCCCGAGGCCGATAAAATGAAAAAACAAATGAACTATGCCAACCGCAAAAATATACCATTTGTAGTGCTTGCAGGCGAGAACGAATTTGAAGCCCAAAAGTTAACACTAAAAAATATGGCTACAGGCGAGCAACAGCTACTAACGGCCGATGAGTTGGTAGAAGTATTGATTGGCTAAGAACAAGTACTTTTTTGCCTGAGCTCTGCTTGATCTCCTGAGGGTTGATTCAAATTGTATTTTTTACTGTGGCGATAAACAACATTGGTTAACATGATAAAAAATGATAGAACCAGTTTATAGCATGATAAAAAATGGCATGAGTTAGGCACATAAGGTCGAATTATAATGCGTTTCGCTTTTTTCTTTTCGCAACTTAAAGGTTTTTATTTTTCCAAATATATAGAATAAGTATCCCACTACAAACAACGCTTTCTCAATACTTGAAAATGGTTTTGCTTGTTAGAAATTCTTGTTTTTACCTAAGAATGATTTTTGTTGTATATTTGTGTAAACATTCAGAAAAGCAGCAGTTATGACAACAGTAACAGTAACAATAAATCCGCGCACAAAGAGGGCTCAGGGGCTTTTAACCATTATACAGGAGTTAGCTAAAATAGATAAAGGTGTTGATATTAAGACCGTTGAAAATAAAAAACTACCCAAAGCAACCCCAAAGCCCGGAGGCGATACACTGAACAATAAAGGCCGAAGACACAAAACCGTAGATAGTTTAATGGGCGACTTAACTCCTGCACTTAGCGAAGCTATAAAAGACATAAATGCCGGAAGGGTTTATAAAGCAAAAAATGCCAATCAAATGGTAAACGATTGTTTAAAATGAAATACGAAATCAGTTATACCAACCGATTCCGAAAAGATTTAAAAA
>DAOSWJ010000378.1:0-3042 GCA_035380005.1 Prolixibacteraceae bacterium
ACATTTAGTGAAACAAGGATTAAAAGGGTATGTAGATGAAAATGGATTGACCGATTTCGCTAAAAGAGATGAGTTTATTGCACTTGGTAAAAAGTTAATAAAGGCGAAAATTTTATAAACATTATAAAATAGCTCGCTATGAATATTTGCATATTAAATGCTTGAGTCAATGAAAATCAGAAAAGAATACATCATGGTTAGGGTTTTGATTATTATTTTGTTAGTTGGTTTGTTTTCATGTAAGCCGAAAACAGATAAAACACACAAATTGGAACATCCCAACATCGTATATATCTTGGCTGATGATCTTGGTTATGGCGATTTAAGTTGCTATGGTCAGCAGCATTTTCAAACCCCAAATATTGATCGGCTTGCTCAAAACGGAATGCGTTTCACTCAGCATTATGCAGGTTCAACAGTATGTTCGCCTTCTCGTTCTGCTTTATTAACAGGCATGCATACCGGACAAACTTTTGTGAGAGGTAACCAGCGAATGCCCGAGTTTGGCAATTTCCCTATGAACGATCAATCGCTTACCATTGCCGAATTGCTAAAAGATGCAGGTTATGTAACCGGTATTTTTGGAAAGTGGGGACTCGGTATGAACAATACAAGCGGTGCTCCGAATAAACAGGGTTTTGATGAGTTTTTTGGATATGCCAGCCAAACGCTTGCGCATAATTATTATCCTTTTCATTTGTGGCATAACAATCAAAAGGTTGTTTTAGAGGGAAATGAGGGCGCAGGGAAAGGCGTTTATGCACCAACTTTAATTCACGATCAGGCAATCTCGTTTATTGAAGCGAATAAAGACACGTCTTTTTTCTTGTTTTATTCAACGCCTCTGCCTCATGCCGAACTTGATGTACCCGAAGAATATATTCAAAAATTCAGGGGTAAATATCTGCCCGAAGTAAGCTACAAAGGTGCCGAACCCGATCACAAACAATTTAAACAAGGCGATTATTGTTCGCAGGATGAGGCTCATGCTGCTTTTGCCGGAATGGTTTATTTGTTAGACATCCAGGTTGGCGAGTTGGTTAAAAAGCTTAGTGAGCTGGGAATTGCTGATAATACCTTGGTAATTTTTACGTCCGACAACGGGCCTCATCGTGAAGGTGGTGCCGATCCTGATTATTTTGATGGTAATGGTGTTTTAAGAGGGTATAAACGCGATTTATACGAAGGTGGTATTCGGGTGCCAATGTTGGCTTTCTGGCCTGGTAAAATTGAAGCAAATACCAGTTCTCATCACATTTCGGCTTTTTGGGATGTGTTGCCTACATTTTGTGAACTTGTTGGAATTGAAACTCCCCCAAATGTTAATGGTATATCATTCTTGCCCACACTTACTGGCCGCGATCAAAAATTGCACGAGCATTTATACTGGGAATTTCACGAACAAGGCGGAAAACAAGCAGTACGCATGGGTAAGTGGAAAGGTGTGCGTTTAAATATGCAGAATAACCCAAATGCCCCTATTGAACTTTATAATCTTGAAATTGATATTGCTGAGCAAAATAATGTTGCCAACGAATATCCTGAGATCGTTTCAAGAATTTCAGAAATAATGGCAAAAGAACATACTCGTTCCAATGAATTTAGTTTCGCTTACGAATTAAAATAGAAATAAAACAACTTCAAATAATGAACAATAATAACAAATATGGAAAAACCGAAAAGTCCCCTTTAGGGGATTTAGGGGTTTTATGTGAAATATCGCAGTTCTACGGAAAGAACAACGAAATGGTAATTGCTGGAGGTGGCAACACCTCTTATAAAACCAAAGATCAATTGTGGGTGAAAGCCAGCGGTTTTTCACTTGCTACAATTACCGAAGAGGGTTTTGCTGTGCTCAACCGCAACAAACTTGCCGTGGTTTCGGAGAAAAGTTACAGTAGCGATCCCTTCGAGCGCGAGCGACAAATTAAAGACGACCTGGCCGACGCAACCATTACAAAGGACAAACGCCCGAGCGTGGAAACATCGTTGCACGACCTGATCAACTATAAATTTGTTATTCACTTGCATCCAACTTTGGTTAATGGTGTAATGTGCGGCAACAACGTTGAAGAACACATCGAACCGCTCTTTGGTACCGATGCGCTTTACATTCCTTATACCGATCCGGGTTACATTCTTTTTAAAGAAGTTGAAACAAAGGTGAAAGATTTCAGGGTGAAAAAGGGCTTCGATCCTAAAGTGATTCTCCTGCAAAACCATGGTATTTTTGTAAGTGCCGATACCACGCAGGAAGTCATCGACATCTATGACGAAATCATCGCCAATATCGAAAAGGCAGTGAAAACGCCCGTTGATGAAACGGTGTTGCCTGTGACGGTGCATGTTGCCCAAGTGGTTCCGGCCATTCGCGCTATTGTTTCAACCGATGGGTTGAAAACCATTAAAGTAACCAACTCTGCTTTAGTAGAAAAATTCAACTGTTGCCCCGAGTCTTTTGCCAAAATCAGCATTCCGTTCTCGCCCGACATCATTGTGTATTGCAAATCGAAATACCTTTATATTGATGACGTTGCTACGCCCGAAAGCACCATCGCTCAATTCAAGTCGAAGTTTGAAAGCTTTGTGGCCGAAAACGGATATCAGCCCAAAGTAGTGTTCATCAAAGGAATTGGAATGCTGTCGATTGGCGACAATGCGGCACAGGCCAACATCATCAAAGAGGTTTTTGAAGATGCCATGAAAATTTCGTGGTTGAGCGAATCATTTGGAGGTCAGCATTTCATGTCACCCGCTCAGATCAACTTCATCGATACCTGGGAGGTGGAGAATTACCGTCGCAAAGTTTCGGCTGGAGCTTCGGCCGGACGTGTTGAAAATAAAATCTGCATTGTTACTGGTGCCGCACAAGGCTTTGGCGAGGGCATTGCCCGCATTATGAAAGAGAATGGTGGCAACATTGTGGTGGCCGATTTGAACGAAAACGTTGGTCAGAACACTGCCGACTCTTTCAACCAAATTAAAAACAGCAGCCGTGCCCTGTTTGTAAAAACAAACGTGGCCGAAATGGAATCGCTTGCA
>DAOSWJ010000379.1:0-3018 GCA_035380005.1 Prolixibacteraceae bacterium
AGACAATACCAAATTCCCTGCATTAACCGAAATTGGCTGCATACTGCTCGATTCGAAAGATTTTTACTGGATTGGAACCCGCAATGGCTTGTTCCGCTTTCCGGCAAGTGCTATAAGGGCAACGCGCGATGAAAGCTTTGTTGTACCTCATTTGCAATTTTTCAAAAACGATCCTGGCGATGATAATTCGCTACCCGGAAATTATATTGCTTCGTTGTTGGAAGACAAAAACGGATCGGTTTGGATAGGCACTTACGGGAATGGCTTTGCCAAATGCAAGGTAAACAATAAAGGTGAGCTAATTTGTAAAACTTATACACAAAACGACGGCCTTAGCAACAACGTAGTTTATGGCATACAGGAAGATGAAAACGGAAATATTTGGATGAGCACCGACAACGGATTATCGATGTACGACCCAACGAACAATCGATTTAAAAACTTTATCAAGCAAGATGGTTTGCTCAACAACCAGTTTTACTGGTCGGCCTCGCACAAAAGTTACGACGGCGAGCTTTACTTTGGTGGAACCGAGGGGCTCAACTATTTTAAGCCCGAAAATATTTACAATTACAAGTACATTCCCACACCAAAAATAACCAAGCTCAAAATATATAACCAAGAGGTTCAGCCGGGCGAAAAATTTCACGATAAAGTAGTAATCAATTCGCCTATTTATTCAACCGATACTATTCATCTCACTTACCGCGACAACAACCTGTCGTTCGATTTTTCGGCCTTCGATTACTATTTGCCCGAAAAGGTGAGTTTTTCGTACCTGCTTTCCGATATCGATAAAGACTGGATAAGCGTACCTGCTCAACGCCGCTTTGCCAATTACAGCAACCTTGGCGGAGGAACCTATACTTTTAAACTGAAAGCATCGAACGGCGATGGGATTTGGAACGATGTACCCACCCAAATTACCATTGTAATTACCCCCCCATTTTGGCAAACCCAATGGTTCAAAATTATTGTTGTGGTACTCGTCATCCTCATTACATTCTCGCTTATTCAATTGCAAATGAGGCGCATAATTCAACAAAAAAAGATACTTGAAGAAAAAGTACGAAACCGCACACAAAAAATTGAAGATCAGAAAATTATACTCGAAAAACAGGCCAACGAGCTGATGAATTACAACACCACGCTTGAGAAACGCCAAAAACAAATTGAACAACAAAAAGAAGAACTGGAAAATAAAAACAACGAAATATTGAATCAACGCGACGAACTGATAATACTTAACAACAAAGTAAAAGAGGTAAACCTGCACCAAATGCAGTTTTTCATGAACATATCGCACGAATTCCGCACACCGTTAACCTTAATTATTTCGCCACTCGAAAGGCTGATAAAACAATTCGAAAACAATACAGAAATAGCCGGAATACTGAAAATTATTAACAGAAACGCACAGCGCCTTTTGATGCTGATCAACCGTTTGCTCGAAATACGTAAAATTGAGACCGGCAATATGGAATTACAAGTAGAAGCTACCGAAATAAAACCTTATCTGCTTGAACTATTCCATGCTCTCGATGAGTTTGCATACATCAACAACATCGACTACAGCCACCAAATAGCAGTAAACAATGTTGCCTGGATCGACAAAGAGAAAATGGAAAACGTGGTTTACAACCTTTTGGCCAATGCGTTCAAGTTTACTCCGGCTAAAAAGAAAATCATTTTCACTGCAGAAACTGTTCGAAACGGGCAAACCGACTATTTGGAGCTTTCGGTTAAAGATGAAGGACCGGGTATCGACAATAACCAAATAGACAGGTTGTTCGATCGTTTTTATCAAGTAGCACGTACCAACAAACACAATAACAGCGGCACGGGCATTGGCCTTTCGCTGGTAAAAAGCCTTGTTGAATTGATGCACGGCACCATAAGCGTTGAAAGCCAACCAAACATGGGCAGTACGTTTAAAGTAAGCATTCCGGCCAGTAAAAGCTTTTTTGCCGAACACGAAATCGACAAATCGGGGCAGATTTTCGAATCGAACATTAAAGGCAAAGTGTCGGTACTGTACGGTCAAATTGCCGAAAAGCCAATTACTCCAATCGGCAACACGGAAAATTTTCCCGAAAAAATACTTGTAATTGAAGACAACAACGAAATGCGCAGCTTTATTGTTTCGGGACTGACGCACTACTACCAGGTACTTGAAGCCGGAAATGGCGAACAAGGATACGAAATAGCAAAGAAAGAAGACCCGACATTAATAATCAGCGATATAATGATGCCTGTAATGGATGGCATTGAACTGTGCAAAAGAATTAAAAACAACCTGTACACCAGCCACATACCTGTAATTTTGCTCACCGCCAAAGGGAATGTTGAAGATTTTGTTGAAGGGTTCGAACAAGGTGCCGACGACTACATACCCAAACCCTTTAATGCCGAAATTCTGTTGGCAAAGGTACACAGCATTATTGAAAACCGTAAGGCTTTGCGCAATAAATACAGCACCCTCGACGAGGTCACATCTGCCGAAATAACCACCAATAATCTCGACCAACAGTTCTTCGAAAAAGCCAACGAGGTTGTTGAAAAATATTACACCGATGCAGCCTTCGATGTTGACCATTTTGCATCGGAAATGTTTGTGAGCCGAAGCCAACTATATAAAAAAATGAAGGCATTAACCAACCTTTCGGCCAACGATTTTATAAACGTTTACCGCCTTAAAAAAGCCAAAGAACTGTTACGAGAAAGCAATATGCAAATTAGTGAAGTGGCTTACGCTACCGGGTTTAACGATCCCAAATATTTTAGCCGTATTTTCAAAAAATATTACAAGATCTATATTAAAAGAACCTAAACTGTATTTTTTTGACAATGGATTAGTTATTGGAGATGAAGGTGTTAGATTTGAGAATTTTACCGCAATAAGTCTTTTCAAACATATCTCCGGTAGAAATGATATTATGGGTGATAAGTTGAATCTTAATTATTTACGCACAAAAGATGGGAAAGAGTTTATGCAGAAGTACGACAAACGATTATCCC
>DAOSWJ010000380.1:0-3009 GCA_035380005.1 Prolixibacteraceae bacterium
CTTATTATTATCCTTTCCTCGATAGGTTGGTGCAAAACAAAGCGCCCGAATATGTTGTGCTTCCCGCAAAAGTCGAAGCCGAAAACTATACATTCAACAATGGATTGGTGCATGAAACTTGTACCGATGCGGGTGGTGGCGAAAACTTGGGTTATACAGCTTACGGCGATTATGTCGATTATCGCATCTATAATAGTGCCGAAGGTGAATATTCGATAAACTACCGAGTTGCCAGTCAAAACTCCGGACGTTTTGAAACCCGACTCATCAATGGCGATCAAGAAACTGCATTGCACGCTATTACCGTATCGACCGGAGGCTGGCAAACCTGGCGCACCCAAAGTGCCAATGCGGTGTTACCTGCTGGTAAATCGGTATTGCGCCTGTTTGTGATTAATGGCGAATTCAATATAAATTGGTTTGAAATTAAAAAGAAAACCTCGGTTGATAAACAACAATTTAACCAAAACAGTTTTCGCTTAATACACCACAGCAACGGCGTTTTTGAAGTAATGAATATAAATGGCTTTTCTCAACATCTGCAAATAAATTGTTTCGATTTGAATGGCCGTAAAGTTTTTGACGAGAAGGCTTATTTAGAAAGTAATCAATCACATACAATTCAAAACGAAATTGTAAATAAGGGAATTTACCTAATTCAGCTTATTAGCGATAAAGGCACTGAGGTACATCGGGTACAGGTGTTTTAGCAACAGCTTAAATATGTAAAACCGATTCTAACCCTATACATTTTTTAAACAATTCATTCTTGCTGATGGTGCAGTAAAACGCAGAAACTAACTTTCTGTAAAAGAAAGTTGACTGTGGGTTAAGCACTATCAGCAAGATTTTTTATTTACTGCAAGTATAGTATTGGCGCTCAATATAGGCAAGGCGAAGAGAAATTAAGCAAGCTGATTATTTCTCAAATATTGTAGTTGTAATTTATCTTGGATTTTTTAAAAGACTATTACTTGTTACGATTAAACATTTTTTTATCATCCCAAAACAACCATCGGATATAAGTAAACGGGCCTATCCATATAAGTATTCGGTCAAAAGTGATATTACATAAAAGTTATCGATTATGAATTAAAATATTTTTTCATATCTTTAACGCAATAACCAATATGTATCAAACTTAAAAACCATCTCAAATGAAAACATTACTCTTCGTTCTCCTAACTTTTGTAATGGCTACATTAACAGCTATAGCACAAAAACAATTAACTACCGAGCAAATACCCGATACCTTGTTTGGAGAATATGCGAATCAATACGGCAGTTGGGATTTTGACTTTAATCCTGAGTTTTTTAACCTAAGTGGTTACCCCGAAGCATCTGTACAGGGAGCTACCGTTCTCGATAATTTATATAAGCTTAATTTAAAGCCATTCGAAAAGGGAAAAGACGACTATACTGTTAAGGTTAAACAAATTGCCCGTGATACCATTCAGGTATTCGACTTGAACGACACTACGGTTTTTTATACTTATACACGACTTGGTCTCGATAAGATTAAGTACCCGCCACTGATGAGCATTTTATATAAGGTGAAAGGCAAATGGTACTATACCGATGGCTCAAATAAAATGTACCTCGATTTTAAGGATGATCATGTTGTTGCACCCGATGGAAAATGGTATTACCGCACCTACTCTTTTTATCAAAACTGGATGCATCAATTAAATGTTGCCGGTCCTGACGATAAGGGGTCATTTCTTCATTTTTACGACATGCTTGAAAACTACATGAGTATAGAGTTTAGAGGAAAAGAATACCAAAAAGTGAAAAGGTTCAGCAATATCCCCGATGAACCAAGCATCGCATTAAGTGAATTGCCATTCCCAATCGATGGAAATTGGTACAGCTGTATTGACGATAGCCCTGTTCAGTTTGATGGTTATTTTATCAATCCAGGAACAAAAGAATCGCTTGCCAAAAAGCTAACTGCCGAAAACGACATGGTTGTAATTAAGTACAAAACCAATGATATTACAAAAACACTAAGGATAAAGCAAACCGATGATTCGAAATACATAATTGTAACCGACGATAAAGGAAAAAGCACCATTTACAGGAACAACAAAAAACTTTTGGCCGGTTTACCGCTTGTCCCCGATGTACTTGGACTTTGGTATAATTTGAATACCGGAAATGAACAGGCAAGTATTTTGGAAGGCAAACTGATTGTCGACGGGAAAGAATTTACCTACAACACGGTTTTGTTCGATGGTCAAAACTATAAATTCTACAACAACAAAACGCTTCAGTTATCGGTGCAAAAATTAAGCGAAAACAACATCTCGTTAAGCATTGCCAACAATAATCAAATAATTTATCTGAAGAAATCACCGGAACTACCTTCGCATATTGTGCTGGACAAACTCCCCGACAATATTTATCAAAACTGGCTACATCCTACAACAGGTGAATGGTTGGCCGGGTTTATGACCGATAAAGTAATTTACAAGGCAAAGAATTGGAAATATGCCGAAATGGCCTACAAGCTCAACGGCCAATACCGCGTGCATTTAACAGCTGTTGATACCGTTTGCAGCTTTGGTGCAAATGGCGAAAAAGTCTGCAAACTGGTTGAACGCCACGATTCTATTCTTTTTATGGCGAAGAACAACTCGTATGTTTTCAAGCTAAACAATTACGATGATATTGCCTTGGTGAATACTATTCACGAAGTGGTTTACCAACCTACCGCCCAATTGCCCGAACCTAAAACGGGCACAGCAGTTTTACAAGTGCAATATCTGGGAAATCCTCAAGATGTAGCCGGTAAAACCATAAAAGCAGCTACCAATAATATTTGGTTTATGAACCAGATGTCCTACTCTGCCAATTTTAACGAGAAGGGATATGCCATGTTGGAAGTACCCATGGCCCAGGCACAGCCGGTATATGCCACATTGAAAAACTATGGCCGCATATTTTTAAGCCCCGGCGATACCTTGTATGCAGCTTTCGATGGTGCTTGGGCAGCAAAGCTCGAAAATG
>DAOSWJ010000381.1:0-2979 GCA_035380005.1 Prolixibacteraceae bacterium
TGTTCGTGGCAACGAGTTTGAGATCCAATATTCACGCAACGATGGAAATTTTGGAGCAAACCTTGTTGATTCGAAACGAAGTTCGTTAAAAAAGTCGCTTGTTATGAAACACATCAACAAAGAACAATTAGCCAATCAGAAAACGCTAACCACAAAGGAAAAAAACCAAATCGAATATTTAGGTTTGGTAGCATGTTTTGTACCACTACTAATTAGTTAAAAAGCAATTAACTACATACAAGTACAATTTTTCTCAAATAAAAAGGGGCTCAAAGTGGCCCCTTTTTTACGTTCAATGGTTGTTTGCAAATTATACCTAATCGAACGGATGTTCCTTATCGTAAATAAAACTTTTATTGTATTGTTGCATAGCCTGAAGGCTCATACCCATATTAGAGAATCCTCCGTCGTGAAAAAGGTTTTGCATGGTTACCTTTTTAGTTAAATCGGAGAATAAAGTAAGGCAATAATCGGCACATTCGTCGGCTGAAGCATTGCCCAGAGGCGACATGCGCTCCGAAAAATCCATTAAATGGTCGAAACCTTTTACACCCTGACCAGCGGTAGTTGGGGTTGGCGATTGCGAAATGGTATTGATGCGCACTTGCCTCTCACGTCCGTAAATATAACCAAAGCTGCGTGCAATCGATTCAAGTAATGCTTTGGCATCGGCCATGTCGTTGTAACCGTAAAAAGTACGTTGAGCAGCAACATAACTCAAAGCTAAAATTGAGCCCCATTGGTTAATTGCATCATTTTTACGACATGTTTGGATAACCTTGTGAAACGAAACAGCCGACACATCAAGTGTTTTATCTAAATAATTATAATCAAGGTCGCTATAGTGCTTACCTTTACGAACATTGGGCGACATGCCAATCGAGTGCAAAACAAAATCGAATTTGCCGCCAAAATGCTCCATTGTTTGCTTTATCAAATTATCGAGGTCATCCAAATCGGTAGCATCGGCCGGAATAACAACGCTGTTAAGTTTCTCGGCCAAAGCATTGGTTTCGCCCATACGAAGAGCCATTGGAGTGTTCGACAAAACTACTTCGGCCCCGTATTCAACCGCCTTTTCAGCTACTTTCCAGGCTATCGACAAATCGTTTAAGGCTCCAAATATCAGCCCTTTTTTGCCTTCAAGCAATCTATTACTCATGTATTATTTTTTTAGTTTCTACTGTATGGTTTGAATTAACAAACCATTTTTTTAGACCCCGAAAATAGAACCCTCATTTTAACTGGCCTTTTATTGAGCCATAAAAATTAAGGCTGGAGTACAGCAACACAAACACACAAAACGCACAACACTCTAAATTTATGCAACTTACAAACAAACCAACAATATGTTATAAAACATCGATTGTTCAAATCGAACAGCCACAAGTTCGAAAAAAACCAGATCTATTTACAATATGATCAATAGCTTCCCACAAAAACAGTATTCTAATATTTTAGTCTGATTGAAATTAAAAAAGGTTAAAAACCATTAATATTAACATCAATAGCAATTTTCTTGTTAAAAGGCATTTTATTTGTCGGAAATAAGCACGATATTATTTGAAATTTTATAATAGTTGACCCTAAAGAAAAAAGATATGAAACTTACAGTAAGAATTAATTACCATACCAGCTGGGGAGAAAGCTTATGGATTTGCGGCTCGATTAAAGCCTTAGGAAAATGGGATGAAAACATGGCCTATCCAATGATTTATATTGGCAATGGCGAATGGGAAGCTGTTTTAAACTTTAAATCGAATAAAACATTTGAATACAAATATTTTCTAAAAAGTAGCAATAATCGTTTTTGGGAAAGCGGAATAAACCGAACTTTCAATTTCGAAAACAATACCGATGTCGATATAAGGGATTTTTGGCGACCTCAAGTTGATCCCAGAAACACCATGCTTTCGAAAGTTTTTACCCATGTATTAATGAAACCCGATAAATCCATTGCACTAAAATCAAACACAACATACAATAAAGCAATATGCTTTAAGCTTCGCGAAGCCCTTGTCCCCAAAGGAAAACACATGGCAATTATTGGCAACACAACTGCACTTGGAAATTGGAAAAAACCTATCAAACTCAACAATACAGAATACCCGGTTTGGCACCGTACCATTTCAATTGAAAAAGTAAAATTCCCTATCGAATACAAATACGTTGTTATTGACGAAAAAACCGGAAATATTGAACAATGGGAAGAAGGTAACGAACGCACCATTTTTTATATCGATCAATCGAAACCAAAAATACTGCATGTTCAAAACGACGAGCAATTCAGATTTGGCACAAAACCATGGAAAGGCGCTGGAGTTGCAGTTCCTGTTTTCTCGCTACGTACCGACGAAAGCTTTGGTGTTGGCGAATTCATCGACATCAAAAAAATGGTTGATTGGTGCAAAAAAACCGGGCTAAAAATGATTCAGGTTTTACCCGTTAACGAAACCGTTGCAACCCACTCGTGGCTCGATTCGTATCCCTACAAATCGATTTCGGTTTTGGCATTGCACCCAATTTACCTCAACCTCGACCGCCTTGGAAAATTAAACGACGAAAAGCTTCAAGATGAATTCGACCTTGCCAAAGAAATGCTCAATTCAAAACCCCATGTCGATTATGTTGAAGTTACACGCTTCAAGTCGCGTTTTTACAAATTAATATTCGATCAAAACTGGAACAACATCAAGAACAGCAGCAGCTACAAGAAATTCTTTTCCGAAAACAAGAGCTGGCTCGAACCCTATGCCGCTTTTTGCTTTTTACGCGACCATTTCAAAACATCGAATTTTAGGGAATGGGGGCCTTATGCCGAGTATTCGCCCGAAAAAATTGAAAAATTGGTCGATCCGAAATCGAAGAAACACGAGCACATTGCTGTACATTATTTCATTCAATATCACCTCGATAAGCAATTACGCGAAGTTGTTGATTATGCCCATCAAAACGGTGTTGCCCTTAAAGGCGATATCC
>DAOSWJ010000382.1:0-2960 GCA_035380005.1 Prolixibacteraceae bacterium
CCATCACAATGCGCAAACCGTCGAGCGAAATGCCTTCCAACTCGAGAGTACTTAAAATAATTTCTTTTCGAAATTCATATTGGGAAATAATGTTTGGATAATGGATCAAATCGTCGAGATAATGACCAATGTTTTGTTTGAACAGGCAAGTTTCGCCAAGGTAAACAGCAACTTTTGTTGATGTTGACCCCGGGTTAATTACCAGAATTTTTGCTTGTTCTTGTTCCATTTATTATCCAATAAGTGCAGCTAATGCTATTGAATTCAGTTTAGTTTGCATTGAATCGCCCCTCGACGACAATATTGCAGGAACCGATGTGCCCACAACAATTGCAGCTATTTCGGGGTCGCAAAATTTTGCTACTGTTTTATAAAACACATTGCCAGCTTCAATGTTCGGAAACAATAAGCAATCGGCATCACCGGCTACCGGCGATTCGAACTTTTTTATTTCGGCCGATTTTTTATCGAGTGCCAAATCGAGTGCCATAGGACCATCGCAAATGGTGTTTTCAAATTCGCCTTGTTGCCACATTTTCTTTAGCTCGGCTGCATCGGTACAAGCCAACATTTTTGGCGACACTTTTTCGGTAGCAGCCAAAAAAGCAATTTTGGGCAAAACAACACCAAAGCTACGTGCACTGGCAGTCAAATAATTTACAATCTGTTTTTTTTGCTCAAGTGTAGGCATTGGTAAAATTGCCACATCGCTCACGAACAACGGCTTATGATAATTCGGTATTTTAATCATGGCCAAATGGGTAAGCAAGTTGCCTTCTACCAGCAAACCATTATCTTTATCCAATATGGCACGCATATAATTATCGGTACTGACCAAACCTTTCATTATCACATCGGCCTGACCGTTATGCACCATCTCAACTGCCTTTTGTACAGCCTCTTGCTCGTTATCGCAATGGATTATTTCGATAGTTTCAGACTGATAGCCTTTTTGTTTGATATTGTTTTTAATGGTCGCTTCATCGCCGGTAAGCACCACACTTACAATCCCTTCGTGCATGGCTTGGGCCACAGCTTCAAGTGTGTGCGAATCGATACCATTGGCAACTACAAGTTTACGCTTGGGCTGTTTTTTAACCAGCTCGAAAAGTTTGTTGAACGATTTTTTCTCCATAAACAATGTGCTAAAAATTTTCCATGTCTAAATATCAATAAAACATTCGGATTACAACATGACATGTATCAAAAATACTGCATTGTTACACAATGCAACGAACCATGTTGCCTAATCAATACCGAACAATCAACAGCTACAATCTCCCTATCGGTAAAAGCTTTTTTTATAGCTTCGAGGGCAATGGTATCGGTTTCGACATTATACACCGGAAACAACACAGCCCCGTTAATAATCAGAAAATTAGCATAGGTAGCAGGCAAACGGTGGCCATCGTCGGGATCGAAAACAGGGCTGGCCATTGGCAAAGAAACAAGGCGGTAGGGTTCGCCATTGGACTGTTTAAGCGCCTGCAATTCAAGCTCCATAGCTTTTAGTGATTCATAATGTTCATCATTTGTATTGGTACATTGAACGTAGGCTATTGTGTTATCGTTGCAAAAACGCGCCAAAGTATCGATATGACTATCAGTATCGTCGCCGGCCAAATAGCCGTTTTGCAGCCACAAAACCCTTTGGGCGCCCAAATACTCTTTCAAACGCTGTTCAATTTCTGATTTCGAAAGGTATTCGTTACGGTTATCGGAAAGCAAACATTCTGCTGTAGTTAAAATAGTGCCCTGCCCATCGGATTCAATACTACCGCCTTCGAGCACCAAATGCCCCATATTGCAATACTTATGCTCGGCAAAAGCATTCATTTTAAACATATTGCGTGTAATTAGATTATCCAAACCGGCAGCAAACTTCATGCCCCAACCATTAAATGTAAAGTCGAGCAAATACGATTTTCCGTTTTCAAAAACAGTAATGCCGCCATGGTCGCGCGCCCAGGTATCGTTCGAATCGATTTTGAAAAATCTGATATTTTTTAATTCTTCGTTGGTAAAAAATGTGCTTAAACGTTCTTCTTCGAGCGAAACAATGTACAATTGTTGCTTTGCCACTACTTGTTTGGCAATTTCAACAAAGCAACTTTCCACTTCATCCAACAGGTAATCCCAGTCGGTACCTTTATGCGGCCAGGTTAACTGAACCGCTTTTTGCAGGTGCCATTCGGCAGGCATAATTCTTTCAGCTTGCATAATTTTCACATTAAAATGTGCACGAAAATAGGAAACATTAACACTCAAAAATTCAATACTGTAAAAAAATATGGCTTTCGACTAATCAAAATATGCAATTTACTGTTAATAATAGAACAAAATCAATTTTAGTTTGTCATTTATGGCATTTTACATTTGAACCAATAATTGTTTTACTATTGATAAACTTATGGAAAACGATTCGCCTTTAAGCAACCTCGACATTACAGCCATCGAAGAACTGTATCAGAAATACAGCAAGGATCCCAATCAGCTTGATCAGAGTTGGGTAAATTTTTTTATGGGTTTTGAATTGGCTGCAAAATATGCCGAAAACAAAAGTGCGCCTACGCCTGGCAGCAATGTAAAACTCGATAAAGAGTTTAAAATACTTGGGCTCATACAGGGCTATCGGCAACGTGGCCATTTATTCACACGCACCAATCCGGTACGTACACGCCGCCAGTATTCCCCTACTCTCGACATCGAAAATTTTGGCTTACAGCAATCCGATATGGATACTGTTTTTGAAGCCGGTAGCGAAATAGGCCTAGGGCCCTCAACCTTAAGGCAAATTGTTGGCCATTTGCAAGATACTTATTGCGAATCGGTTGGCGTTGAGTACGTTTATATGCGCGATCCGGAATTGGTGAAATGGCTGCAAAGCAAAATGGAGAGCAGTCGCAACCGTCAGGAAATCAGCACCAACAAAAAATTACATATTTACGATCATCTGAAAC
>DAOSWJ010000383.1:0-2950 GCA_035380005.1 Prolixibacteraceae bacterium
CATCGCCAACAACTATTGTTTTTTCATAGTAAGGCGAAACCATTTTCAACAAAGCAATTACCAAGTCGGTTCGCGGTCCGGTATCGCTTGTTGTAAAATGACTAAACACCCGTACCCCCATCGACAAAGCATTTATTATAAAAGTGTTGTTTGGCTGTGCCCCAAAAACCAAATTCATAAAAAAGTCGGTAGCTAAATGTGCATCATTCAATTCATTTCGAGTGGTTAAACCTAACGAATAAGCACCCGATGTTCCGGAACTGATCATTACCGAGGCAATCTTTGCCTTGTTATTACGAACTACATCACCAATAAAACGATTGGTAAAAACCGAATATTTATTCGTGATTTTCTGATCAAAGAAACCTCCATTCAAAGTTTCCGACCGTTCTGTTTTTGCTGAATATGAAGCAATTGCATCATGCTTCGATTGTTTCAACATTTTGCTTGTAGGGGTATTTTTTAAATACCACTTAGCCAATAACAACTTTGCTTTTTTAATACATCTGTTCATAATTTTAAATTTTAGCATTACACAATTTTTTAATAATTAACCACTTACAAAGTGGCCACATAAAATTATTAATTATAATTACGAACGATTATATTTAGCACATACATACACCCTCGAATTCAATACCAAAGAATTATTAGTAACTGGCTGAATGATATTAAGCGTTTTGGTATATTTACAAATTGTTGAAAACTACATAAATATATGACAAAGCAAATACCGTATGCCATATTTTTTTTATTATCAATACTTTGCAGCATTGTTGCAAATGCACAGGAAATGCCTGTCGCCCATACCAAATTTTCGCATTATCAACACTTTAAAAACGCACATCGGTTTACAGGCTCAAATGCCGAATTGCAAACGTACCTCGACTGGGATCTCACGTACAATGAGCTGCAATTAAACATCGATCCGGCAAAACTTTATGTAAGCGGCAAAGTGCTTTTCAATATAAAAGCAGTAAGTACCCAACTCAGCAACATCGACATCGATCTGTCTAACAAACTTGAGATCATTTCAATAAAAAGTAATGAAAAAGATTTGGCTTTTACCCATCAAAACAACAGGGTGAATATTATACTGGGTCAAACGCTCACAAGCGGAGAATCGTTTACACTTGCAGTAACATACAGGGGTGTACCCGACGCAACCGGCTTTGGTGCTTTCGCACAAAACTTTCATGGTGACAATATTCCGGCAATTTACACTTTATCGGAGCCTTACGGGGCAATGGAATGGTGGCCCTGCAAGCAATCGTTGAGCGACAAGATCGACTCAATCGACATAATCGTTTTTTCGCCCGAACAATACCAAACAGCTTCAAACGGCTTATTAATCGAAAACACGGTTTCCGATGGTATTCGAAAAAACCATTGGCGACACCGACACCCTATTGCCACCTACCTGGTTTTTGTAAGCACAACACAATACGAAATATATTCCGATTGGGCCGAACTGAGCAGTGGCAACAAGGTTGAAATCCTCAACTATGTTTATCCGTCGAATGCCGAATATGCAAGGCAACAAACGCCATTTACTGCCGATTTGCTTAAACTCTTCAGCGATTTGTTTATCGATTATCCGTTCAAGGACGAAAAATACGGGCATGCACAATTTGGCTGGGGCGGTGGCATGGAGCATCAAACCATGAGTTCGATGGGCGGTTTCTCACACGGGCTCATTGCCCACGAGTTGGCTCACCAATGGTTTGGCAATTACATAACTTGCGCCAACTGGAGCGAGATATGGCTTAACGAAGGTTTCGCAACCTACCTTACTGCTTTGTACTACCAATACCTCGACCCCGACCCGTGGTGGCAACGATGGCGCGAAGTAACGCTGGATCAAATTATTGCTCAACCAAACGGCTCGGTTTACGTACGCGACACATCAACAATCGATAACATTTTCAACTCAAGGTTAACCTACAAAAAAGCGGCCTATGTTCTGCATTCGCTTAGAGGCCAAATAGGCGACGAAGCATTTTTTGAGGGCATTAACAGTTACCTTTCCGACCCCAGAGCCACAAATGGCTTTGCAAATACGAGTATATTACGCAAAAATTTTGAAATGGCTGCCGACACTTCGCTTATGGAGTTTTTCAACGACTGGATTTATGGCGAAGGACACCCTATCCTCAACATAAACAGTTATACAACAGGCACAGAATTGATCGTCGAAATTGAGCAAGAACCGTCGGCACCTAACGGACCTTTCTTTGAGATGAAAGTACCCATTAGGGTTTTCAAATTAGGCAAAAGCGAAACCTTTTGGCTCCACAACACGCAAACCAAGCAAAATTTTAATCTGAAACTTGGCTACCAAGCCGATTCGATTTTGATTGACCCCGACATTTGGTTGTTGGCTGAAATCAAAAGCCAATACAGCTCGGCACCGGCTATTAGCAGCAATGACTTTAAAATAACTACCAACTACAATCAAAAATTTATAATGATTGAAGCACCCATTACCGATGAGGCAATGTTGAAAATTTATCAAACCAATGGTAAATTAGTTGATAAAGCACAATGGAGCCAACAAAACAAATGTTATTACCACCAACACCTTACACCAGGCATTTATGTAATTCAATTTATAAACAATGAAATGAATTTTACTTCAAAATTCATAATCAAATAGCATACTTACATTGCCTTCCGAACAGCTACACCAACAATATTCTGAAGTTGTTGAAGGTCGATAGAGGTAGGCCTACCAACACAAGCCCAATGTTTTTTACACCCACTGTAATCGAGGAATATACACTGAGCCGGAATATTTAAGCGTTTCATTTCGTAACCACCGGCCAAAAGGTTCAATGTACAAGCAGTACCAATTACCCCTATTTTTTTCTGATTGGCCCATCTTTTCAGGCTATTCGAAAAACCCGACGAATGCTGAACAATATAAGCACCTCCTCCGTTGTTGGTCATT
>DAOSWJ010000384.1:0-2929 GCA_035380005.1 Prolixibacteraceae bacterium
ATATTGGTCAATACGAAACATTCTTGCTAATTGCCGGAGCCTTCACTTTTTTTTGGGTAAATGGTTTTTTAAAGGTAATGATGCCCATGCATGCCGAAAAAACCGAAAAAGAAAAGCGGGTATTAATCTTCAATATTTTTATTTTACTATCGGCCTTTGCATTAATAGCTGCATTGTTAAGCGTATCGCTTAATACACAAGTATCGGCATTATTGCTAAATGGCAATAAAGTTCCCATGCCACTATTGCTTGGCCTATACATATTTTTCAACTCACCGGCACTAATGACCGAATACATTTACATGGTGAACAAACAAGCAAAAAAGATCATCACCTATGCATCAATCATATTCGGATTGCAGGTTGCTGCCGTTGGCCTTCCCCCCTTATTGGGCATGGGGCTTAACTGGGTTATTGGTGGGCTTATGCTTTCAACACTAGTAAAATATGTATGGTTGTTGACTGTTCTCCGAAAAAACGCAAAACCCGTTTTTAGCAAATTGCTCATTAATGAATTTTTTAAATATGGAACACCATTGGTTGTTTCGTTTCTGCTAAGCTCATCGGCAAGGTATATCGACGGGTTTATTGTTACCGCCAAATTCACCCCCAACGATTTGGCCATTTTTCAGTACGGTGCACGCGAATTACCGCTATCGCTATTACTTTGCAACTCGCTGAGCATGGCCATGTTGCCAAATTTTTCGAAAAAAGACCTAGCTTCGCCCCTGGCCGAATTCAGATCCGAAGTGTACCGTTTACACTGGTTGCTTTTCCCGGTCAGCATTTTGTTAATCTTATTATCGCACACTTTGTTTCCCATTATTTTCAACCCCGACTTTAAAGAAAGTGCCAGCATTTTCAACATTTACTTATTACTGGTAATCACACGCTTACTGTTTCCACAAACACTACTGATTGCAAAAAAGTTTAACAAAACAATCGTAAGGGCTTCGCTCATCGAAATAATTGTAAATGTAACATTTAGCTTAATATTGGTGAATCACTTCGGTATTAAAGGCGTAGCCTATGCAACGGTTGTTGCCTATTTAGTTGAAAAAGTTTACCTGGCCATTGCGTGTAAACGAAAATTAAACATTGGCATAAACAGTTATTTACCTGTAAAAACATTCGCAATATCATCGTCGTTATTAGTGGCTGTTTTTATACTTGTTGAGTTCATAATTTACTAATATGGAATACTTAATCGACAACCAAGAGATTGAAAAAATATTCAAATCGATAATAAGGGCAATACCATCGATGCAAAATGGCAACACGGCCGAAAGCATGGAACAAAGGGGAATTGTATATGAAAAGAATTTTGGCTGCTCAATAGTCGATTTGAAAATGTTTGCAAGCACACTTGAAAAGAACCACTTATTAGCGCTCAAACTTTGGAACAAAAAATGGCGCGAAACCAAAATACTTGCCACCCTGCTCGACGAGCCCTACAGAGTGAGCGAGGAACAAATGGATTTTTGGCTGAAAACATCAGAAAACATCGAACTTGTTGAACAAGCTGTAATCAACTTATTTTGCGATACTCCTTTTGCTTTTGTTAAAGCCCTGGAATGGTGCCGGGGGAAAAAACTTCTTGTAAAACAAGCCGGATTGTTAATGATGGGCCGTTTGGCTTTGGTATCGAAAAGCGCAATCGACGATATGTTTGAACCATTTTTTGAAGTAATAAGCCCTTTAAGCAAAGATTCGATGCTTTTCGATCCGCTTTATCGGTCAGTTTGTCAGCTGGCCCGACGCAGCAACGTACTGCACGGGCAATGTGTCAGCTTTGCCCAAATGCTTACTACTTTCGACGAAGCCAACGCACGTACAATTGGCAATGAACTACTTACCGAAATCGACAATAACGAATTCAAAAAATTAATACGAGAAAAGCAACAATAAAATACCCCACATGCACTTTTGCATATTTATTGATGGTTCTGCATTCAAATTTTAAAATAATACCATGGATTTAACACGCACTTCAAATCCCGTTTTGGGTAAAAATGTATTTTCGAAAGCCGACTGGACCAATGCCAACAGCAGCAATATGACCTTGAGCGGAACAATAAACAAAACAGCGCTCATCCTTTTATTTGTTTTGGCATCGGCCTTTTATGTTTGGCAAAAGTTTTTTGGCATATACGACCCGGCCAACCCTGCCTTGGCGCTTCAAAGTGTAAAAACATTGATGCTTATTGGCGGCATTGGGGGTTTCATTGTTGCAATGATCGCATCGTTCAGCCCACGCAATGCGGGCTTTCTCACTCCTGTTTATGCCATACTCGAAGGCATGTTCCTTGGAGGTATTTCGGCCATGTTCGAAGCACAATTTCCGGGCCTGGTAATCAAAGCCGTATCACTCACCTTTATGGTATTTTTAAGCATGCTTATTATTTACAGGCAAGGCATTATAAAAGTAACCGGCAAATTCCGAAAAGGCATGATGTCGGCCTTAATGGGCTTAATGTTTTTTTACCTTGCCAGTTGGATTGCCGGTATGTTTGGGATGAATGTTTCGTACCTATCGGGCGGAGGCAGTTTTGGCCTTATTTTCAGCCTCATTGTAACAGGTATTTCGGCATTCAGCCTTTTACTCGACTTCGATTTTATTGAAAAAGGAGCAGCCTCGGGAGCACCAAAATACATGGAATGGTACGCGGTATTCGGGCTCTTGGTTTCGTTGGTGTGGCTCTACATAAACCTGCTTAGGCTGTTATCGATATTTGCCCGCCGCAACTAAACAATTTTCAGCAAACTGCTCCGATGATCATTTTTTTGTATCTTCGGAGCATCAATTGCGATGAACCTTAATCGCCCTTTGTGGCATTTAAACAAACAAAATGAAGCTAGTAGAAGTTAAAAACAACCGATCGAAAAAGCTTTTCAACAAACTACCCCGCCTGCTATATAAAAACGACCC
>DAOSWJ010000385.1:0-2924 GCA_035380005.1 Prolixibacteraceae bacterium
GCAGCAATTCCTCCTTGGGCATATATTGTATTACTATCGTTTAATGTAGCTTTGGTTACTATGGTTACTTTTCCGTATTCAGAAGCTTTAATGGCCATCGACAAACCAGCCAGGCCCGAACCAATAATTAAAAAATCGCTTGTTTTACGCATCATTCTGGCATAAATGTATTGCTTTGGGAATATGCTCCCTAGGCTTTGTAATAAATTGGCGTAAAAATAGTCTTTTTAGTTTTGCAATGCAAAATGGCATTTAAATATGACAAAGATAAATTGAAAAAAAACATGATCAGCCTTAAAAATGAAAAACCCGGACACCATAACAGCAACCGGGTATTTCGATATGACAATTTAATAACTTTCCTTATTCTTTTACAATGGCTTCCATGGCTTCCATGGCTTCACGCAATTCGGCACCTACCATTTCAACTTCGTGGAAACGGATGGCATCATTCACCAAAATAAGTTCTTTGTTGTCAACGTGAGCATCTTTACCTTCGTTGAAGTTTTTGCCAATCACATTTGTATCGATACGGCTCATAAAATCGGCCAACAACGGGCGAGCAGCATGATCGAACAAATAACAGCCATACTCAGCAGTATCGGAAATAACACGGTTCATCTCGAACAATTTTTTGCGTGCGATGGTATTGGCAATCAGTGGAGTTTCGTGCAACGATTCGTAATAAGCACTTTCGGCTTTGATACCGGTTTCTGTCATTACTTCGAAAGCCAATTCAACTCCTGCTTTTACAAAAGCAACCATTAAAGTACCGTTATCGAAATATTCTTGCTCTTTAATTTTCATATCACCGGCAGGAGTTTTCTCGAAATCGGTTTCGCCTGTTGCAGCACGCCAGGTAAGTAAATTTTTATCACCGGCTTTCCAATCTTCCATCATTGTCGATGAGAAAGTACCGTCCATAATATCGTCCATGTGTTTTTCGAACAATGGGCGCATAATATCTTTCAACTCTTCGGCCAATTTGAAGGCTTCAATTTTGGCGGGGTTGCTCAAACGATCCATCATGTGGGTAATACCACCTAATTTAAGCGCTTCGGTAGTTACTTCCCAACCATATTGAATGAATTTTGATGCATAACCTTTGTCGATTCCTTTTTCAACCATTTTATTGAACAAGAGAATTGATGCAGTTTGCAGCACACCACAAAGAATGGTTTGCTCGCCCATAAGGTCGGATTTAACTTCGGCAACAAACGACGAATGCAATACACCGGCTTTGTGACCACCTGTACCTGCACAGTATGCTTTTGCTATTTCAAGGCCATCGCCATTGGGGTCGTTCTCGCGGTGAACGGCAATAAGTGTAGGTACACCAAAACCACGCAAGAATTCAGCGCGCACTTCCGATGCAGGTGATTTGGGAGCCACCATAATAACGGTAATATCGGGACGGATTTGAATGCCTTCTTCAACAATATTAAAACCATGCGAATACGACAAGCATGCACCTTTTTTCATTAAAGGCATTGCAGCATTAACCACCGGTGTATGGTATTTATCGGGGGTAAGGTTCAATACCAGGTCGGCTTGAGGAACCATTTCTTCGAAAGTACCTACTGCAAAACCATTTTCGCTTGCATTTTGGTATGAAACGTGTTTTTCTTCAATTTCAACAGCACGCAAAGCGTAAGATACGTCGAGGCCACTGTCGCGAAGGTTTAAACCTTGAGCCAAACCTTGGGCACCACATCCCAACACAACAATTTTTTTACCTTTCAGATAATCTACGCCATTCGCGAATTCAGATTGATCCATGAAATCGCATTTTCCTAATTGCTCCAATTGGATGCGCAAAGGAATTGAATTGAAATAATTTCCCATTTTTTATAATTTTTATAGTAATTCTTCAAACTTAAATTTCGAGATACAAAGCAACGAATTTATTTGCAAAGTGGCGAGTAAAAAATCTATATTTTTAGGTAATTTTCCTATATCTCCTAAATCATCTGTTTTAAAATTCGAAAAAATACTTTTGTTTTTCAATTATTTATACCAAACAACTATATGTGCTTATTTCATAGATTACAAAAATGAGTTCAAAACAAACATACAATTGGAGATATGATAAAATACCCAATAAATTTTCAACCTTAAGATAAAAAAATTCGAATGCCACAACATGTTAAAAACACATAAAGCCCTAATATACTGACATATACACAAACCACCCAAAAAGATATAATATTTTAAACCAAATATTAATAAATAAATTACCAAAAACCCTATTTTTAGAAAATCTGGAATATTTGGAAATCTTTTTAAGGAAATTTGAGTTATGGAAATGGCTAACCACGAGGTGAAGCGGACTTTTGATCTGCTACATCGCTATGCGGCATTGTATGCCGACAAAACTGATGCTATTGGCGGGTTTGACGGTAAACAGTGCTTTGCATTCAGCACAAAAGAATACATTGATAATACTAATTGGGTAAGCTTGGGTCTACTGGCTTTGGGCATAAAAAAGGGCGACAAAGTAGCCACTGTAAGTACTAATCGACCCGAATGGAACTTTTTCGATTTGGGATTGGCTCAAATTGGAGCAGTACATGTTCCCATTTACCCAACCATCAGTATCGAAGATTATAAATACATTATTGAGCATTGCGAAGCAAAGCTGGTAATATTGGGCGATCATAAGCTGCATCAAAAAATAGGCCCCTTAGTTGATGAAATTGAGCCACTTAACTACATCTACTCTTTCGACGAAATTGAAGGTGTAAAAAACTGGCAAGAGATATTGAACGCAGGCAAAGCTTCTAAAGAAACTGAACAACTCGATGCCATAAAAGAATCGATAAGCGAAACCGATTTGGCAACCATTATTTACACTTCGGGAACAACAGGTGTACCCAAAGGAGTAATGCTTTCGCACCTTAATTTGGTTTCAAATTTCAAGCAAC
>DAOSWJ010000386.1:0-2899 GCA_035380005.1 Prolixibacteraceae bacterium
CTTGGCGAAACATGGCATCGAGCACATCGTAATTAATTTTACAATTTTCGAGTTTTAGCATTTCAGCTTGTTCAATCAGCCACTGTTTGGCTTGTGCGGGCGACGGTATCTCGGCATCGCCACGCCAATAATTTAGCAAATTCTGATATCCGATAGTTTTGGGAGCAGTTACCCTACATGTAGGCGATTCAATTTTTTTATAGGGCCACCAAGCCCATCCAATGTTGTTGCTTTCGACCAACGAAATGGCATTCGAAAACCAAGTGTTTGAGTTCTCGCCCGATTCTCCAAGCCAAACAGGAACGTTATATTTCTCGCGCATATCAATCACCCATTGAATCGATTCCTGGGTATTGAAATTCCAGTATTTATGAAAACTGATGGCAATGTTATTGTCCCATTGAGTAAAATCGGGTAGTCCATTGTAGTTATTGCCCCAACAGTTACCAGCCAAAAAAACAATATGGTTTTTATCAACTTCACGAATAGCGTCGATAATGCTTTTGAGATGAGCCCAAAGCAGTTCATTATTTTCACAATTGCAACCGTTTTGGTTACCCGAATTTTCGAAATCCCAGTTGGGTTCGTTAATGAGGTCGTAACCGCCAATCCAAGGTTCGTTGGCATAACGTTTGGCAATTTTACGCCAAAGAGCAACTGTTTTACGTTGGTTCTCGGGGCTTTCCCAAAGCGATGGTTTTTCGGGGTTGTAATCCGATATGGAAGCATTTTTGCCTTGACCGCCAGGCGCGGCATGTAAATCGAGGATGAGGTACATTTGGTTAGCTTCGCACCAATCGAGCAAATTATCAACCATTACGAAACCCCGATCGAGCCAGGTATCGTGCCCTGCAACAGGTTCATCCTCTATTGGTAAAGTAAAAAGATTGTAATGCATGGGCAACCTTATGGAATTAAAACCCCATGCAGCCATTGAATCAACATCGGTTTTGGTACAGTAATTATTCAGCCAGGCATCGTAAAAAGCTTCCATTGCATCATTGCCTGCTAAAGCAACAATACGTTCCTTCATTTTGTATTGCGTATCGGCAAAACCCGACGATTGCAGCATATAACCTTCTTGTAACATCCAACCGCCAAGCCCGGCTCCGCGCAAAATAACATTATTTCCGTTTGCATCGACTATTTGCTGTCCTTGGGTATGTATGAAACCAGTTTGATTTTGCTCACACGAAGCAAAAATAAGTATTGCGGTTAACAGGATAATAGTTGGTATTGGTTTCATATCAATGTTTTTAAGTTATTTCTATCTACTTATTTTTCTGGTACACCCTTACATAATCGATTTCCATGGTTGCTGGAAAGATGTTTTCATCGATTCCTTGAGCTCCGCCCCAATCACCGCCAACTGCGATATTCAGCAACAGGTGGAAACGTTTGTCGAAAGGCCAAACATTGGGATTATCGGCCTCTTTCTCAAATACGAAATATATTGAATCGTCTACAAAACCTTTAATACTTGTTTCGTCCCATTCTACCCCATAAACATGAAAAACATCGCGATTATCCTCAAGGGTGATTTTGTTGTTTCGTTCGGTATGCATTTTATGGTTATAATCGGCAGTATGTATCGACGAAACGATGGTAAAGGGATCGAAACCCACGTTTTCCATTATATCGATTTCGCCGCTTTGTGGCCAGCCACCGTACTCCCAATCGGTGGGCAGCATCCAAATTGCAGGCCATAAACCACGCCCATCGGGTAATTTGGCCCTTATTTCAAAGCGCCCGTACAGCCAATCGCCCTTTTCTTTGGTAATGAGCCTTGCTGAAGTATATTCCCATTTCTCGAAGTTTTCTTTTTGTGCCTTTATTTTAAGGGTACCGTTAGTAACTTCGGCATTTTCAATTTTACCACTTGTGTAATATTGAAGTTCATTATTCCCCCAACCCCAGGCGTTACCAACAGTATCGTAACTCCATTTATCAGGGTTGGGCAATCCTTCGTAATCGAATTCATCGCTCCAAACCAGCTCGTATTTTTCGGGCGGTGTACAACCCGCAAAAAGCCATAAAGCTAAAGTTATTAAGGTGATCAATTGAATCTTCATAGTTGTTAATTTTAAAAGAAGTACCTGCCTGCACAACACAAAGCAAGTACTTCAGGTATTAAGAATTAGATAGCGTCTGTAAGGTTAAATTCGAGGTACTCGCCCGAAGCAGCATCTTTAGCAATCCACAAACGGAATTTTCCGGGCTCTATCACATATTCTTCACCATTATGAAACTCCAAATCGTTTGGAGAAACGGTAAAACTTACCACTTTCGATTCGCCGGGCTGAAGCGTGATTTTTTCAAAACCTTTCAGTTCTTTCACCGGGCGCGTAATGCTTCCGAACAAGTCGCGAATGTAAAGTTGTACAATTTCGTCGGCAGTAAAATTGCCGGTATTGGTAATGGTGCAACTGGCTTCAATGCTTCCGTTCATTGCAAGTTGATTCGACGAAAGTGTAACATCGCTGTATTCAAACGAGGTGTAGCTCAAACCGTAACCGAAAGGAAACAATGGATCAATACCATAATCGATATGGAATGATGTGAAACCCAACGAAAGTTGTTTCGAATTACGCGGAATGTCGTCGATCAGTATCATGTTGTTTGGGTCGGTTGGTTTTCCGGTGTTCTTGTGGTAGTAGTAAAGCGGAATTTGTCCGGCGCCTTTCACAAAAGTAACAGGTAATTTACCCGATGGTGAATAGTCGCCAAAAATCAAATCGGTGAGCGCAGGACCTGCCATGGTTCCGGGGTGCCAAGCGTATAAAACAGCATCCGATTGGTCAATTTGCTCGCCTATTCCTAAAGGCCTTCCTGCCATTACTACGAGCACCAACGGTTTGCCAAGTTTCGAAAGTTCGTTGAGCAATTCTTCCTGTATGCC
>DAOSWJ010000387.1:0-2886 GCA_035380005.1 Prolixibacteraceae bacterium
TAGCGTAACCCCAAACCAAAAGTAGCCAGATTATTTGTGGCATAACGCCCAAGATCCTGCTCAGTATACCAATGTGTTTGTGACACCGAATTACCCTTCACATAAAAACCCAAGGTATTTGTAATTTCTGATTGCGGATATACTGCTGTATTAATAGTTAAAAGCGTTATAGCTGCCAATGCTGCTCGTTTCATATTATCAGAATTTATATTAGTGTCTGACAATATGATATCATTTTCAGAAATGGTTGCAGATTTGTTGACAGAAAAAAGCTCAAGATGCATTTCTGGTTCATTAATACTTATACATTGAGGCAATTGATTGCACCTTTCTATGGGCAATAATGGTTTTTCAACCCATATAGTATCGGTAATATGCACATATTCGTAAACCACCAAGGTGTCGGGAGGTGTTGACCAAACAGCCATAAAGCTGAATGTTAGAGCTAACAACAACCATATTTTAATCAAAATATTTCTCATGGTTGTAGTTGAATTGCAAAAACACTATCGGCACAAAATCCCTCTTTCGAAACAACAGAAACACATAATTTGTATTCGTTGCTTTCAGCTTTATTCAAAGAATCGAGCATTAAATACCCCGATGTAACTGTTGAAGTATAGAAACTGGAAGGCGGAAAACAAAAAGTTGAATGCAAAATTGAAACTGTTGGCTCAACCAGTAAATTCACCTTAACAAACTCGGCATACGGTACAGGATATTTCTCAAATACAATATCCTTTATTACAGGAATGAACTCATTGGCCGAATGATATGTTTTCGATTGCTTAATTTTTTTATCAACTGCTAAAGCTAAATCAGTTATTGAATAGTTTGGAAACGCCAAGCTATACATATCGCTATACTGAAATCCGGTTTTAATCGATACTACAATATTATCGCGCAAAAACAATCGACCCTTTCCTAACGATTTGCTGCCGGCCACAGGTAATTCATCGGCATTTAAATAATCTGGTTCAATAAATTCTCCCCAATTATTCTTCTGTAACTGAATTTTATCTTCTAAAACCAAGCTGGCATCATCAATACTTTCGGCTATCGAAAGGGTAATATTTATATACGACGAATCGGATGGATTGAGCCAAGAATAGCAAAAATCGACATACTTTTTCTTATTGCTTAACCTCGATGGATTAATTTCAGGATTATGCAAAAAGGTTGGATCCATGTTCTCAGCGTAAGGGATATCGCTTTTAATCAATGGTGTATAAGTTCTTATTTGAGCAGGCTCATAAAAACCAGCATCACAAGCACTTAAAAAACAAACAAAAACAAAAATTGTCAACGACCTAAATATTTTATTCATAAAAATATACTTACTGGATTACTCAACAGGTTTTTCAATTCGAACAGTATCGCGTATTACAATGGTTTTTTTGATGATTACAGGTTTAGGTTTGGGCTCTTGCTTTAATGCTACAACTTCCCCATGAATCTGCTTCTCCGAAACGGGTTTATCAACTTTAACTACAAGTGTATCGGGCACAAAGCTTTGTGTGCTGTCGGACAAAGTTGCCACTATTTCAGGGTTAGGGATATTTGACACCGCCTCGATTTTGCTATTTTCAGAAGCTAGCCAACACGCACCAATAATAAGTGTTATTACCGAACTATAAATAACTGTCTTACCAGCAAGTGTAGCAGTCCATTTAATGGCACTTATTGGAGCTGTATTTTGAATGAAAGCCGGAGTTGGTGCAGCTATTTCGAAACCTTTAAGACCACGCCTAAAAATTTGATCGATCGGGCGACCTGGCCAAAAGAACAGCAATAGCCAAGCTAAATTACGACGTTGAACTACAGTTTGCTGTTCCTGTGCTTTAGCAAAAAGCAAGTCTTGCGCCTTTTTACGTGCCCTGCTCAAGTGCGATTTTGATGTTCCGGTACTTATACTCAGCATTTGGGCTATTTGCTGGTGACTGTATCCTTCCATCACATAAAGGTTAAACACCGTTCGATGGTGCAAAGGTAAGTGGTCGATTATCGTGAGCAGTTCGTTCGCCGTAAACGATGCCTGCTCAATGGCTGCCCTTATTCTATTACTCGATTGTTCCATTACTGTTTCGTTTACTGGTTGTTGAACCACCTCGTCGAGCGGGAGTACATGCTGGTAGTCTCTCAAATATTGTAAAGCCTTGTTTACTGCAATTTTACGTATCCAACCTTCAATGCTACCGCTATTCCGGATAGTATCGGCTTTTTGAATGGCTGTAACAAAAGTTTCCTGCACCAAATCGTCGGCTACAGTTTCATCGCCTACATAACGTCTGCAAACACCTTTAAGCTTGGGTGCATTGTTACGATAAAGTGTTTCCCAATTAATTGGTTTCAAAATGTGTTGTTTTTTGGTTTAATCGATCGTAATAATGATGCAAGAAATAAAAAAGGTTGCAGTTGGCAATCATATTTTTTATTTTTTATTCAGTAAATTACATAAAAGAAGGAATAATGGATTAAAGGGGTAATGCATTAATGGGGTGATAGGTGGATGGAAGGATGTATTTTTGATACTGGATACTAGATGCTGGATACTCGATACTCGTTACTCAATGATGAGATTTTGAATTTGAGTTTTGGATACAGGAATAAGGTCTGGATACTCGATATTGGATATACGATGATGAGATTTGGATTATGGGTGATGGGATATTGAGGCTAAGGTTGTGGTTAAAGCTAAGGTTAAGATTGAGGTTGAGCAAAAAAGGAATCGGAATAGAAATTTAACTTGAAACTTGAATCGGAGCGAAGCGCAGATCAACGTAGCGAAGCGTAGTTAAATTTGAAATTTGGAACCTCTAACTTAGAACTTGAATTTGCCACCTTTGCCTGTTCGTGGAGGTTCTAACGGCCCCTAATTTTTTGACA
>DAOSWJ010000388.1:0-2883 GCA_035380005.1 Prolixibacteraceae bacterium
ATATGCCAAAATAAAAATGATGAAAATAAAAAAAAGATTTAACCCAAGGCAATCGTAAATAATTTCGATAGCGTTATTGGCACCTGTTATCCACAATTTTCGTTCAGCATAATTAATTGCAGTATCGTATCCCAAAATATCGAGAAAAAAACGAGCAACTTTTAAATAAACAACTGATGCAATTTGTGTAAAATCAGTGAACTGCCCTTTCAAAAACATCCACTTTCGAAAAACACGCCACAGCATAAAAAGTGCGCCACCTTTTATTAAAAAGCGGTTTAAATCTGATGTTTCCTTGTATTTGTTTATTAAGCTTTTTATTACCATTAATTGAGCACGAAACGATAAGTTATGGTACCTGTTTGTACTGCCGGTGCATTCGGATCGGCATTAAAACGCGTAGCCATAGCAGCATTTTGAGCAGCCCTGATTAAACCCGGATCGAGCGAAGTAGAGCCTCTCACACCTGCATTGGCCTGAACAACGGCACCTTGGTTGTTTACACGTATCTCAACCACTACCACACCTTCTTCCTGCCCCGGATATTCGGGTTTTTTGAGATTTTGTGCCGAACGGCCGGTCAAGTTGTACGAAATACCTTCGCCTCCACCTGGGCCATAACGTTCGGCTCCACTGGTTCCGGTTGTGCTGCCCTGGTTGTTACCACCATAAGTCACCCCTTGCCCACTCGAGTTTGTACCACTTTCATTTTGACCGTTACTGTTTCCAAAAACATTTTTGGCACGCGAGTTAATTGCATCGATTCGAGCCAGCTCCTCGGCGCGCTTTAGGCTGTCCTGTCGTCGTTGTTCGGCAATACGACGCTGTTCGGCTTGTCGGGCTTCTTCAATTTTTTGGATACTGTCGAGCCTACGTTTTTCGGCTTCGGCCAAACGCTGCTGAATAAGTTGTTGTTCCCGTTGTTTTTCAAGCTCTTCGCGTTTACGTTTCTCCTCGGCTTCTTTACGTTTACGGGCTTCCTCTTCTCGCTTTAAACGCTCGGCTTCTTCTTGCTTTTTCTTCCCTTCATCAACTGCAACAGTTTCTTCATAATCCTGGGTCATCAACTCTTCTTTACCCTCATTAGCATTAACTGCAGGACTTGGAGGAGGTGTAACCGGAGCTGGTTGCGGTGCAACTTGCTGTTGTTGTACTTGTTGCTGTTGAACAGGATTTGATTGCCTTGGAGCCGGTTCAATTTTTCCCAAACCAGTATTTGAATTGCCAAAATCGACCAAAACACCTTTCTCATCGGGTAAAGGCAGAGGAGTAAAATAGCCAAAAGTTAACATCAGTAGCAGTACTGCCACATGAAAAACAGTGGTAATAATGATACCTTCTTTATGTTTCTTGATATAACTCACAAAAATTATCGTTTTTCGGGACTTGTAGCCAAAATCATTTTGTAATTATTTCTGCGGGCAATGTTCATAATTTTCACCACCTCATCGATAGGCACTTGCTTATCGGCATGCAAAGAGATATAGATTTCGTCGTCGGAGCCCACAATGCGTTGAAGAAATGGTTCAATTTCGTTAAAACGCACTTGAGTAAGGCTGCCATTATTGTTGATGTAGTATTTCAGGTCGTTGGTAATCGAAACTGTTGTTATTGGCTTAGCCTGTGTTTGATTATTGCTTTGAGGCAACAACAATTTAAGTGCATTGGGTGCAATTAGCGTTGATGTTACCATAAAAAATATCAACAACAGGAAGACGATATCGGTCATCGACGACATGCTGAATGAAGCATTGATACTATTTCGTTTTTTTAAAGCCATAAATATTGGGTTATGCTGCCGGTTCGTTCAATAAATCCATAAATTCCGTTGTCGAGTTTTCCATTTTAAAAACAAGGCTTTCGACCCTCGACACCAGTATATTATAAGCAAAGTAAGCCAAAATACCTACAATGAGGCCGGCTACAGTTGTAACCATTGCCTGATAAATACCTGACGAGAGCAAGGTTACGTCGATATTGTTTCCGGCATTTGCCATATCGTAAAAAGCCTGAATCATACCCATAACCGTGCCTAAAAAACCGATCATAGGAGCGCCACCGGCAACACTGGCTAAAACAGGTAAACCCTTTTCGAGTTTAGCAACTTCGAGGTTACCTACATTTTCAATAGCGGCATTCACATCGTTTAACGGACGGCCAATACGTGTAATTCCTTTTTCAATCATTCGGGTAATTGGCTTATTTGCCGAACGGCACAAAGCTAATGCCGAATCGATTTTCCCGGCTTGAATGTTTTGCCTTATTTGTGTCATCAGGTTGTTATCAACTTTCGATGCGCGCATTAAAGCAATATAGCGGTCGCCAAAAATAAATATGGCAATAACCGACAATAAAAGAATTGGAACCATTATCCACCCCCCCTTTAAGGCTAATTCCCAAAACTTTAACGAAATACCTTCGGGTTCAACGGCCATGGCTGCTGCGGCCTGATTGGCTTGTAACAAAATAAGAGCTATCATATCAAATTAATTTTTTACTGATTTTTCAAACGTTATATTTTGGTTTTTATTTCGATGTATTCAATAATTATGTACAAAGCAATAAAAAGCGCTACGACCCAAAAATAAAGAAAGATATTATTATTACGGCTTTTGGCGTCATTTTTTTATCACTTCTTCTTGAACAGCTTTCTAAATCGGCGGCTTATTCCTTCTTTGTAGCGTTTAAACAGTTGATCGAAACTATTGAACTCATCGCTGTAGGTAAAACCAACCCCCTGTGTAAATGGATCAATTACATAGTTTATGTAATCGTTAGAATGATGATAAGCTTTTAATTGCAATCTTCCATTTTCGGTAAGTTTTACTTTCACATCAAAATCGCCCACAAAATTATCTGTTTTTCCTATCCAGATCTGATAAT
>DAOSWJ010000389.1:0-2877 GCA_035380005.1 Prolixibacteraceae bacterium
ACAATTCCCATAAATATTTTAAAATACGATTCTTGAATTCGAAAAGCGAAACTATTTTGGGTTGAAAATAAACAATTGACAATACTGCTGCATACGATAACTGAAAGCCAACTTCGCTAATAATTAGCGGGTTAATAAGCATCAGAAAGAAAGCCGATACCAGTAGCGTGTTGTATATGTTGGGTGTTCGTTTCAGGTTTTCTCCAATTACAATAAATGAAAACATTGTGCTCGCTCTCATTACCGAAGGCGATAAGCCTGTTATGAATGCATACCCCCAAAGTAATACAATGCACAGTATTGTTTTTGAAACTCGTGCCTTTTGGCTTTTGCCTATGGGTTTTAGCAACAAGTTTAAGATGACGAAAATAATACCTACATGCAGCCCCGAAACAGCCAGTACATGCATGGCGCCCGATGCCGAAAAACTTTCTCTAATGTGCGAATCGAGGTAACTTTTTTCTCCTAACGTTAAAGCAGAAAGCACTGCAAATTGGTCGTTATTTATTCCAAATGCCTTGTATTTTTTTAAAAGATTTTGTCTGATGTTTAATGCTGTAGTTTTAATGCTTTTCTCTTTGTTGGGAAACTTTTCAATTCCTTTAAACAAATAGGCCTGATAGCGGATGCCTTTTTGCAACATGAAGCGTTGGTAGTTGAATTCGCCCGGGTTGCCCTGGCTGGTAATTGGTTTCAGATTGCTTTTGAAAATGATGTAATCGCCCCACGAAAGGGTTTTGTTAAATATTGTGTCGTAGCTATTGATCACAATTTTTTCGCTTAACTGATAGGTGCTGTCACTTGTATACGCCATTTTTAGACTAACTGTTAAGCGATCTTTGTTTGCCGACGAGGTTTTTTCTTCAATTTGCCCCACATACCTGGCACTTAAAGGCAAATTTTTATTGAACTGTTGTTGAGTGTAAACCGAAGTGTATATAAACCAAACAGATACAAATAGAATGAATGTTGTAATAAATAATGTTTTGCTGTATTGTTTCGTTTTGGTTTTTATTACGAATTTTAATGCAACAAAAACAACCAAAAGCATCAAGCTCAGCCAATAATAAATTTCTGAACAGGTAATATGCTTCGCGAATAAAATACCTGTAACAGCAGCCAAAGTGTATTTTAAAAATGGAACCTTTTGTGGTTTCATTCCGATTAGGGGTCAATTGGTTTTACATCGGGTTTTAAAATTGAAAGGTAAATTACATCAACCTGAATAGTAAAGCCAATAAACATCCTTTTTCTTAACGAAAAGGGTATTTGAGGGGATGAGCTTTCAAAAAAGGTGCTTTTTAAGGTATTTTAATTCTGTAGCTTACCCTTGCTTTTCCTTTTGATATGGCCATAAGTTTGCCTTTTATGAGCTTTTTGCGCAATGGCGAAATGTGATCGATGAAAAGTTTTCCTTCGAGGTGGTCGTATTCATGTAAAATTACCCTGGCAGCATAGCCGTTGTAAGTTTCGGTTTTTTCGGTCCAGTCTTGGTCGGTATATTTTATGGTAACTTGTTCTTCGCGCGAAACGTTTTCCCTTATGTTTGGCAAGCTTAGACAGCCTTCTTCCATAAGCCAAGGTTCGCCTTGTTTATCGATTACTGTTGGGTTGATAAAAACTTTTTTGAAATCGGAAAGTTCAGGCTCTTCTTCGGCCATTGGTGTTCCATCAACAATAAACATTCTGATTGAAAGGCCCACTTGAGGTGCAGCTAAACCAACGCCATCGGCATTGTACATGGTTTCGTACATGTTTTCGATAAGTTGGTTTAAATTTGGGTAATCGGGGTTGATTGGTTTCGACACCAATCGAAGCAAGGGATCGCCATATACGGTAACCGGTAAAATCATAATCAAAAATTTAAGTTTCTCTTTTGTTCTAAATAATTTTGCAAAATAAGTGTTGCGCTAACTGCATCAACCAATGCTTTATTTTGTCTGTCTTTTTTCTTTAATCCGGCGTCAATCATTGTTTGGAAGGCAATTTTTGAAGTGAAACGTTCATCGGCCAATACAAGTTTATGCTCGGGGAACTTTTTTTCAAATTGTTTCAGAAAAGGGTTAATGTATCTGATTGATTCCGATGGTTCGTTTTTCAATGTAGTAGGGTATCCAACCACAACTTCGTCGATTTTTTCGGTAGCGAAATAATCAGTCAAAAATTCGAATATATCGTGTGCTCGCACAGTGGTTAGTTTGTTGGCGATAATTTGAAGCGGGTCGGTAACAGCCAGCCCAACGCGTTTGCGTCCGTAATCAATTGCTAAAATTCTTCCCATTAATGCGAATTGGATTTTTCGGCTGCAAAGGTAAGCATTTTTTTCTGCTTTCAGCTTAATCACACTTCATTACAGTTCGGCCCAAATGCGTGCCAGCGAAAAACCGGGTGCTTGTATGTCGAGATCGAGAAAGTATCCAAAAGGCGTTTGTGCAGTAACGATACCTGCATTTTGTAAACGCTTTTCGGCCTGATCGAAAACTTGCTTAGTGAATATTTCGGAGGCTTTCGAACCCGATAAGTGTGCAAATGAATGCAATACAACTTTTTGACAGTTGTTCTTTCGCAATACCCATTTAATGTGGTTTACCAGCTTTTTTTCACGGCTTAGAACCTCATGTTCTTCATCGTGTTCTTCAACCTGTATAAATGCAACAACACAATTATCAAATTCATTACCTTGGGTAACATCTTCAATATGGTCGAGGTTCTTAATTGCAGGTTGGTATGCAAACCGTGATGTGTAAATGGCCAAAACTTTCATCGTAAAACGCGTTGATTTATTACTTTTTGAACAAATTTAGAATAATGTGTCGGCCTATTGAAATAAAGTTGAACAAAACAGGCTATTTTTTATATTTTTGCAACGCTCAAAAT
>DAOSWJ010000390.1:0-2871 GCA_035380005.1 Prolixibacteraceae bacterium
GCCTGTATTCAGCGTTATCGGCTCATGCTGATGCTAACTTTCTCAATTTGTCCACCCATTGGGGGATTGATTTTCGATACCTTAATGGTAGCTTTTTCAATGTTGTTGAAATTGGCATAAAGCCTGTCGAGAATGCGTTGGCAAATATTTTCAAGCAAAAATGATTTGGTATGCATTTCTTCTTTAATGAGGGTGTAAACTTTCTGATAATCAAGAGCATCTTTTAGATTGTCGCTTTTGCCGGCTTTCGAGCAATTGGTTTCGATGGATACGTTTACCAAAAATTTGTTGCCAACTACCTGCTCCTGAATAAAGTGTCCGTGGTAGGCATAAAATTCCATGCCTTCAATTTCAATCAATCCCATTGTTGTATATTTTTTGCGAAAATAGAGCTTTCGGTATACACATACAAATTAACAGCCTGTTTGTAAACAAAAAGTTGCTTTCCATATCATTTTTGGAGTATTTATGCTCATAGTTTTTGAAAACGTTTAATTTTGTTTTTTATAAAAATAAACGATATGTCGGAGAATGCATCAGATAATAAAAAGAGTGTTGTTAAAACACGTAATTTTATTCACGAAATAGTAGAGAAAGATTTGCTTGAAGGCAAAAATGGGGGTAGGGTGCATACCCGTTTTCCACCCGAACCCAATGGCTATTTGCACATTGGGCACGCTAAGGCCATTTGTCTCGATTTTGGTACAGCCCAAAAGTTTGGTGGAAAATGTAACCTTCGCTTCGACGATACCAATCCCTCGAAAGAAGATCAGGAATATGTCGATTCAATAATGGAAGATGTTCGGTGGTTAGGTTTCGATTGGGAAGACCGCCTATACTATGCATCTGATTTCTTCGATAAACTTCACGAATTTGCTGTTAAACTTATAAAAGAAGGAAAGGCTTATGTCGATGATCAGCCTGCCGATATTATCAGTCAGCAACGTGGCACTCCAACCAAACCTGGAATCGAAAGCCCGTTCCGTAATCGTTCGGTCGATGAGAACCTTGCTCTTTTTGAACGCATGAAAAATGGCGAATTTCCAAATGGGCATTGTGTGTTGAGGGCAAAAATCGATATGGCTTCACCCAATATGCATTTGCGCGACCCGTTGATGTACCGCATTATGCATGCCGAACATCACCGTACAGGCAACAAATGGTGCATTTACCCAATGTACGATTTTGCTCATGGGCAGTGCGATTATTTCGAAGGCATTACCCATTCACTATGTACACTTGAATTTGAAATTCACCGTCCGCTATACAGCTGGTTTGTCGATAATTTGGCCGACAGCGATTACCGTCCGCGCCAAATCGAATTTTCGCGTTTGAACCTTACTTATACCATGATGAGCAAACGAAAACTTTTGCAATTGGTTGAAGAAGGTTTGGTCAATGGTTGGGACGATCCACGCATGCCAACCATTTCGGGTATGAGGCGCAGGGGTTTTACGCCGGCTTCGATACGTAATTTTGTCGAAAAAGTGGGCATTACCAAAACCGAAGGTATGGTCGATGTGGCCATGTTGGAACATGCGCTTCGTGAGGATTTGAACAAGAATGCCCAAAGGGTTATGGGTGTTATTAATCCGTTAAAAGTAATCATTACCAATTTCCCTGAAGATAAGGTTGACATGGTTGATGCCGTGAATAATCCTGAAGACGAATCGGCTGGTACACGAAAAGTTCCATTTACACGCGAAATATATATCGAACGCGATGATTTTATGGAAGATCCTCCAAAAAAATTCTTCCGTTTATCGCCCGGTGCTGAGGTAAGAATGCGTTACGCTTATTTTATTACCTGCAACAATGTTGTTAAAGATGACCAAGGCAATGTGATAGAGTTGCATTGTACCTACGATCCGGCTTCGCGTGGCGGAAATTCACCCGATGGTCGTAAGGTGAAGGCTACTTTACATTGGGTGTCGGCAACCGAAAATGTTGAAGCCGAAGTACGATTGTACGATCGACTTTTTATGGTTGAAGATCCGGCCAACCAAAAAGATAGCGATTTTAGGGAACTGCTCAACCCCGATTCATTGGTTGTGCTCGATAAATGTTTCATCGAACCATCGGTGAAAACAGCAAAAGCGCTCGATCAGTTTCAATTTGAACGTTTGGGTTATTTCAATATCGATAAAGACAGTTCAACCAATAAAATGGTATTCAACCGTACCGTTTCGTTGCGCGATAACTGGGCAAAACAAATGGGCAAATAAGCTTATTTGATTGAAGCATATTTTCCAAAAAGAATGTTGATCGATTTTGGTTCGCCAATAATGGTAAGCACATCGTTTACCATTAACTCGGTGTTGCCATGCGGTGCAAACGAGGTGCCGTTACGTTCAATAATAGCTACTAGCACATCCGACGGGAAAACCATGTCTTTCAATTGTTTGCCAATCATTTCGGCTTGTAAGGTGCCGGGCAACAGTTGCAGCGATATAAAACGCTCGTTGTGAAGCAAGTATTCTTTAATTTTACGGTTATTTTGCATCTCAAGCATGTCGCCTACAAAATTTTCGCGCTCAATAATATCAACTATGCGCGAAAGCATGCGCAATTGTTGTTTGGGTGCATTTTGGGGGTTAACTAAAAAGAAGAAAACTTTTATGCAGTCTTCCGACGAAATGCCTCCCTTTTCAATAGGTTTTTTAATTCCTTTTTCGCTGATAATTATTTGTAGCGAAGGGTGATCAATGCCGTCGTTTTTGGCGTAAAGTATTGAAACCTCAGGAATAACCAATGCCGGTTCAATGGTCGAAATGGTCATAAATTCATTGTAAACACTCTCTTTTTTACAGTGCATCTCGGTTGAAAAAACCGATGATACATGCTCAACCAGCTCTTCGAAATCGAAGTCGC
>DAOSWJ010000391.1:0-2861 GCA_035380005.1 Prolixibacteraceae bacterium
ATTCTACATTGGATATTATTAAATTTCCAATATTCAATATCGAATAACCAATATCAAAAGAACGTTACGCTAAATGGCGAAGGTATTTTTTACCATAGAGGCGGACAGCGCGAGTTACCCCCCAACCCCCTGAGGGGGGGCTTGGGTTTCTGCGTTATTGTTATTTTCGTTCATTTATTATTTGTTTTTCAATTTTCCAAGCCAACAATTGTAATATTCCTCTCTTGGAAGTAATTACAATCGTATCGTTTGTCCATTCTATTCTATAAGCTTCTCGAAAAATTAAATCGAGAAACCTTCCGAAAACTGATTTCCTTTCAAATTTTATTTGTTTACCACTTTTTGATTTTAGCCGAAAATTCTTTTCAACAATCAGTTTCTCAATTTTCGATAAGACATCATCCACGTCATCAATTTCAGTAATAATAAACGTTGCTTTTGGTTGTCCAAGAGATATGAAAACACCAAACAAAACAGGCATGGCAATGGTATAAAACCAATTATCCAAAAAAGAATAATTTGGAAGTACATTAGATAGCATCCTACCCATTAGCCAATTCAGTAAGTTTATTCCTATAAACATAAAAAGTACAAACAAAGACATATCAATAAGCGATACTCCTAATTTTTTGAATTCTGTTTTCATTTCAATAGCTTTTGATTTTATACTTACTAAAATAGTAGTTTTCAAAAAATAATCCGCTTTTATGTTTTTCTTATCTATCTAATTGGAAATTAAAAATTAGCTATGCTGATCTTGCATTCGATATTGAATATTTTTAAATTTCCAATAACCAATATCGAATTATCAATATCCAAAGAACGCTACTCCCAATCTGGCAGCACTAAAAGTCCCCTTTCGAAGCGAAGCAGAGTCCCGAGGATCGGGAAGGGGATTTAGGGGTGAGTTTTTACACCCCCAACTTCGCTCTTCTAATTTGCTCTAAATTGGTAAAATTCTCACCTGGCATATAATCTTTCAGTGGAACAATCTTCTCGTGAATGGCATCGAGGAACCAGCTTGGTTGCGGGAAGAACGAATCTTCGAGCTCGTAAGCAGGTGTGATCCAGTTGCGTGATCCCACTACTACCGGCGGAGCATCGAGGTAGTCGAAAGCCAGCTCGGCAATGTTGCGGGCAAATTCGTTCAGGAACGAACCGCGGCTGTTGGCATCGCCTGAAATGATGATGTGGCCGGTTTTTTTCACCGATTCGATCACGGGCTCGTAATTGAACGGAACCAGCGAACGGGCATCGATCACTTCGGCGCTCATGCCGTATTTTTCTTCCAATAATTTAGCAGCATCCAAGGCACGGTACAATGTAGCACCAACGGTTAAAATGGTGATGTCTTTACCTGCACGTTTCACATCGGGCTCACCAAACGGAATTTCGTAGTATCCTTCGGGCACGCCATCTTCGTGGAACTGCTCACCAATTTCGTAAATACGTTGGCTCTCGAAATAAATAACCGGGTCGGTTCCTTGTAAAGCCGAGTTCATTAAACCCTTGGCATCGTAAGGAGTAACCGGGAAGCAAACTTTCAAGCCTGGGATATGAGCTACCAGCGAGGTCCAGTCCTGCGAGTGCTGAGCACCGTATTTCGAACCTACCGAAACGCGCATTACCACGGGCATTTTGAGCACGTTTCCGCTCATGGCCTGCCATTTGGGAAGCTGGTTGAATACCTCGTCGCCACAACGGCCAAGGAAATCGCAGTACATGATTTCGGGGATCACACGACCGCCGCACATAGCATAGCCAATGGCAGTACCCACAATAGATGCTTCCGAAATGGGAGAGTTGAACAAACGATGGTAAGGCAATGCTTCGGTTAATCCACGGTACACAGCAAAAGCGCCACCCCAATCGCGGTTTTCTTCACCATAAGCCACCAAGGTTGAATCTTTATAGTAACGATCAACAATGGCTTCGAAAATACCATCGCGTAACTGGTATTGTTTCATTTTTGAGAATGGTTTACCATCCTTGTCGAAAGCAAAACGCTCTTTCTTGGCAATTTGCTGAACCCTGAAGTTTTCTTCCATCGGGTGATTCACATCGGGCGTAGCTGTTCCCAACGAGTCAGCTGGTTGATTTGAAAACATCATATCGCCAATAAGGTTGGGATATTTATCCATGTCCATACGTGGCGAAACTTCATCGTTGATTGAAAGTTTCAGCATATCAACCATTAAGCTTTTCACATCAGCCCATATAGCTTCTAATTCTGAATCGGTTGAAACACCTGCATCAACTAATTGCTTGGCATAACCCAAAATACAATCTTGTTCTTGCCAAGCTTCTACCTCTTCTTTTGAACGGTACGACGAAGCATCGGATGGCGAGTGGCCCGAGAAACGATAAGTAAGAACATCTAATAATACGGGACCACGTTTTTCTTCAATGATTTTACGCTTGCGTTTGTAAGCATCGATAACAGCCAGCGGGTTGTAGCCATCCACACGTTCGGCATGCATTTGATCGGGGTTTACACCTGCACCAATACGAGCAGCAATTCCATAACCCATGGTTTCGCCACAGGTTTGTCCGCCCATACCGTATTGGTTGTTCATGATATTAAAAATGACGGGCAAACCACCTTTCATATCGCCTTCCCACAGCTCGTTAAACTGATCCATTGCAGCAAACGAAAGACCTTCCCACACAGGACCGCAAGCCATCGATGCATCGCCAATATTGGCTACTACCAATCCTGGTTTGCGGTTTACTTTTTTGAACAGTGCGGCACCCACGGCTATGTCGCCGCTACCGCCAACAATAGCATTGTTTGGGTAAACACCAAATGGCGTGAAGAAAGCATGCATACTTCCGCCTAAACCTTTATTAAAACCTGTTTC
>DAOSWJ010000392.1:0-2858 GCA_035380005.1 Prolixibacteraceae bacterium
TTCCTGAATTTTGGCAGGCAACACATTGGTAAAGGCAACCGGTGTTTCACGGTCTTTTGCTATATCGGCAACAATAATCACCTCGTCGATCTGCAATTCGGGTTTTAACGAAAAATTCAGAAAGAGGGTTTTCCCTTCAACTTTAATGCTTGCCGATTGTGGCTCGTAGCCCACATACGAAACCTGCAACTCGTACGAGCCATTTTCGAGCCTGAAAGCATAATTTCCTTCAACATCGGAAACTGTACCCAAGGTTGTACCTTTAACCACAACGTTGGCACCAATAAGCGTTTCGCCACTATTGGAATCTGAAATTTTTCCGGTAATCAATGACTGAGACAAAACCAATTGAGGCAACAATATAACCAATACGAAAAAAACAAATAACTGCTTCATTTTATGTATTTTAAAAACAAAAACAGGCACCATTACAGTACCTGTTCCTGCTTGTTTATGTTTTTTTATTGAATTACAATTCTAATTGCACGTTGTTTAAGATCAACAGTTGTGGTTTTTACAAAATAGATTCCCTTGTTCAATCCGGGCATCGTAAGTTCAATATTGTTCGATGGTTCGAATTCTTGTGCCAATACTACAGCCCCCCTCAAGTTGAGAACCTCAACATTGCTTATTTTCGAAACAGATGTAATTGTAATTGCCTGATTTTTAACCAAAGTTGGAAAAACACTAAGCGATGAATTTGTAAACTGATCAAAGCTATTTTTGAAACTTGGATCGGTTACAATACATTCGTGGCTTCCCAAACCGTCCCAAATATCTTTGTATTTACGGTAAGTATATGTTTCACCGGTAATTTCGTCAACTCCCTCGGCTGCAACCGAAACGGTATCCCACTCGAGTGCCACATTAAATTGAGCAGGGTTTTCTTTAACACCTTCGTAAACTTCATACTTACGACGCAAGGTATGATCTTGTGTCCAAGCCAACCAATAAGGCCCATAACCTGCTTGCTTGCTGTCGTCGGTTGCTTTAATTATATAATCGGTAATGGTGTGCGAATACTCAACATCGCCGATTGTATAAGTAATTGTAGTATCGGTAAATGGAGCCCACCCTTCTTCCGATTTAATTTTTGAGCCTAAACCAATTTGACCGATTAAATCAACAGGTAAAGCATCGGCCTCGTTGCCTGTTTCTGATTTAAGCAAGGCTATAGCATCGTTTCCGTTCATGTATGTAGGTGCCGGATAAGGTATGTCCATCATATCGGCAAGTGCCTGTAGGGCGGGATCGCAAGCCGGCGACGATTCGGTTGAGGTTGTTTGACCGTTGACCAAAACGAAAGTTTGATAAGGCTCAAGCGTACCGCTCAACTGGGTGATACCGCCACTTGTGTAAGTGGTACTGCCGTTACTAAAACGAGCTACATAATATTTGCTTAAGTCGATCGGATTTTTTGTTGGGTTATAAATTTCGACACCTTTATTGTTGCCGCTTCCTTCAACATACTCCGAAAAAAACAAATCGCTTTGAGCCGAAACGCCAAAAGCAGTTAAGATTCCAATCAACAGGGGTAAAATTCTATTCATCATTATTCGCAATTTTAAATTAGTAAAGAGCTTCAAATTTAACACAATTCTTCAAAAACCTTTATGCATTTTATCAATTAACAGAAATATAAACAGCTGGTTTTAAATTATATTTTTTTAAATTTTTTTAAAGTTTTTTAAATGCAATTAAAAACTTTTTTGACCAATTTTACAATAATTCCGAAGCACGTTTATTGTTCTTAAAACAAAAACTTTAAGCCCTATGTTCAGATTTTTCACCTGTTGCTGTTTATTGATGCTCTTTTCGGTTTTTGCAAGCGCACAAAATGTTACCGAGGTTAACGATTCGTTAAAACTTTTACAAAACGATTTACGCATCAACGCCGCTTTTTTCGATGCGGCCTTTTTTGAGACCTATTTTCCACAAAGTGGTACTTTTAATGCAATGTTGCAAATGGAAAGCCAATTTTTACATCAGCCCAACCAAACAAGCAACTGGCAAACCATTTACATGTCCAGTTCAGATTTTCATTACTACCATTCGCCTTCGTTTACTTTTTGGCAAAACAGCAAACCGCTACTATTTGGCGCAACATATCATACCAACAATCTGTTTGGCATTGAAAAACTTAACTTTTTCACAGATTTGAACGGCCAAGTAGTAAACAACTACGAATTGAGCGAATTAAATTATCTGGTTCCTTCGGAAGAAAGCTTGGGGCTGTTTTGGCAAATAGGCACCGGAATAGGCTATGAATTTGCGCCCCGCAAAACCATTTTCATCAAATCGTCGGCACACTTCCGCAACACACAATTTATTGGCACAAAGCACGTAGGCGGCATTAATGTTAAGTTTTAGATTGATAGACCTAAATTGCTTTTTATCGAGCCGATACTCAATTAGAACTACTAATTTATCCCAAACAAATCATTTTTTTGTATTTTTGATAAAAAATATGCACTATGATTGAATTACAAATACTTCCCAAAAAAGCACAAAACGAGTTAATTGATTTTTATCGTTTTCTTGTTGAACGTTATGTTGTTAAAAAAGAAAAAAAAGATGTTTCGACTTCAAATGAAGAAAAGATTGACATCTTTTTTAATAAATTCTCATTCAATATGAAAAACTTCGAATTCAACAGAAACGAAATCTATGAATGATAAAATAACACTTGACAGTAACATATTAATTTTATGCATTTGCAAACGACACCGACTTTCGAAAAGATATCTCAAAACAAATCATTCACAAATGTCAGGTAATTAGTTTGCAGGCAATTAACGAAACAATCTATGTTTTGCTACGTAAATTTAATTTGCCAAAAACAGAACTTGATAGTATTA
>DAOSWJ010000393.1:0-2856 GCA_035380005.1 Prolixibacteraceae bacterium
GGCGAAGCAATCTTTACAAATAGTTTTTGCTTAACCGGACAACATTGATTCAAAATATCTTAATGACTGGATTATTAATTTTTAATCAGTATAGTCAGGTAAAAATAGATCTATTGGGCTAAAGCCCTTGTTGATTGGGACTATACTAACACTAGCCTTAAGGCTGGGGTTATAAATCGCATCTTTGAAAAGGGGCTTTAGCCCATCATGATAATCAGGATGTTAGCTCATGAAATATAGTCAATTGATATGTTTTAGAATTTTTACCGGACAACAGTGATTTTTAATCTGATTTCAATCCATTAGAACTAAGAATTGATAAAGATGCTCTTTGAGAGAATTTTCTAATTTGTAAGTATTGAATAATGCCAGCACCTATAGTGTAATAATTGTGTTACATTCACCCCATCAACTTCTGAAAGTATTCAGCCAAACCATCAATGGGTTCCTTAACTATCTTTTTGATTTTTAGTCCGTTTTCTTCTACAATGCTATCCAATATATCGGCATGGGCATGGGCTATTGAGCCACAAAAATAGAGGTCTTTCTTCTGATAATCGGGATAAAGGAATATGTTTTTGGCAAAAAAACTTTCGAACTGAGATTTAACCACATTGTAGCAGTAAGTATCGTCGATATTGGCTTCGGCAAAAGGAGCAAAGCCGGCCAAATAACGGTTGGGCATGGGCATTTGGTAAACCCTTTCGACAACTTTTTCGGCAGATATTTTGTATTTCTCGGCAAATTTATCGCGAATTAAAGCTGGCATCTGAAATTTCAAGTAATCGGTTAAGAGCTGCTTTCCAATTGCAACACCCCCACCCTCGTCGCCCAAAACATAACCTAACGATGGTATTTTAACCGTAACTTTAACACCATCCCAAACACATGAGTTAGAGCCAGTTCCCAACAATCCAACAATGCCCTTTTTAGTTCCGGCCAAAGCTAAACAAGCTGCTATTAAGTCGGAATCGACAAAAATCTTTTCGCAATTAAAAGTCTCCGATAAAGCACTCTCAATTTTTCGAATTGCAGATGGGCTTGCACAGCCTGCTCCAAAAAAATAGATAGCATCAATTCGCTGATTTTCAACATAATTTGAAAGCGGTCTTATATAAGTTTGAATTTCGGCCGGAGTTAAATTCAATGGATTGATACCCGATGTGTTTACCAGTTTTAAAATTTTATCTTTATCAACTAAACTCCACTGGGTTTTTGTTGAACCACTTTCGGCTATTAAATACATTGAATAGCTATTTTTATGAGTTATCTATTCGAGTTCTTTGAGCACTTCTACATCGCCCGACTCGACTAAAGAAATATCCTTATTCCCAACTGTTAATCCGTGAAAATCGCGCTGCGATATTGAACCCAGGTCGCCTGAAATTTCTCCAAATTGATCGATTACAGTAAATTGCATGATGTAAAACTTTCCAACAGGTGCTTCGGCTGTCTGTTTCACTTTTTTTGCCAATTTGTCGAAAAAACCCTGTTCTTTAACTTCCTCCTCGTTACACTTTTCGATATCTTGAGCTGCGCTAAATATTGGAATAATAGCATTTGCAACTTTTGAATCTTTAGTGATTTCAAATTTCATGAAACCATCGGGGCGTTGCCAACAATATGCTTTTTTGGCTTTATTAAAAGCAACAGCTATGTTGGTGTCGTATTTTTGACGCGACTTGTTATCCACTTCGCGAACAGTATTTGCAGGTATTTCAATTGCAATGTAATAATTGCCCGGATCGAGGTTCGAAAAGGCAAATTTTCCGCTAAAACCAACTTTAGAGAAAGCTACCAACTCTTGGGTTGTGGTATTCTCGATAAAGATTTTTGCACCTTGTAAAGGTTCATCCGACGAACCAAAAAGGCTTAATTGTAATATTACCAATAACAATAAACTCTTCATTTTAGTATGTTTTTAAATTTAATGGATAAACAGTTGAATTATCAACTAGTTCAAAACATAACGAAATATTTGAGCAATTATTACCGCAATGATGCACCTGCTTCACGCTCGAATAAAGCAATGAAACGGTTCATGGTTTGATCAATCACTTTGTCGTTGAGCGTTTTTTCATCGTCGCGCAAAATAAAGCTTAAGGCGTACGACTTTTTACCTGCCGGCAGCTTGTCGCCTTTGTAAACATCGAAAATATCGACCGACTTGAGCAGCTTCCGTTCGGCTTTCATGGCAATTTGTTTCAATTGCGAAAAGGTAACCGCCTCATCGACCAACAAAGCCAAATCGCGACGTACAGCAGGAAACTTCGGCAGCTCGGCGTACGAAACTTTATTATTATTCAATTGCTTAAGCACAAAATCCCAATCAAAATTGGCCCAAAACACATCGTTATCGATATCGAATTGCTTCAATAATTTTGGATGAACAAAACCAACTTCAACAATGGTTTTCCCATCGCCGCGTTGATACACCAATCCTTCGTCAATCAAATCGGTTTTGAACGATTCAACGCGCAATTTTTCAATGCTAAAGCCCAACTTGGCCAAAATACTTTCGGTATAGGTTTTCAATAAGAAGAACGAAGTTTTTGCCCCTGGTGTATTCCAGTTTTCACTTTCTTTATTACCGGTAACAAATAACGAGAGTTTATATTCTTCCTGGTATTTATCGAGCAAATTATCGCTGTTAGCAGTACGTTTGAAATAGGTATTTCCAAATTCGAACAAGCGCAAATCGAAATTCTGGAAATTCGAATTACGTGCAATTGCTTCTAAACCACCAAACAACAAACTTTGACGCATGGCGTTCAAATCGCTGCTCAAAGGGTTCATTATCATCACTGTTTCGTCGGCTTTCAACGTTTCTAAATTTTCGTAATAAGCCGATTTTGT
>DAOSWJ010000394.1:0-2844 GCA_035380005.1 Prolixibacteraceae bacterium
TTGGTCACAACCTTGTGTTGGGTGCCTTAGGTGTATTTATTCTGTGGTTCGGATGGTTTGGTTTTAACCCTGGCTCGCAATTGGCAGCTGCTGGTACCGATAACGCGGTAGCACTTGGACACATTGCTGTAACAACCAACTTGGCAGCCGCTGCCGGTGCTGTTACTGCTATGTTGGTAGCATGGGTACGTTACAAACGCCCAACGCTTTCAATTTCGTTGAACGGTGCTTTGGCCGGTTTAGTGGCCATTACTGCAGGTACCGATGCTGTTGACCCGATGGGGGCTGTTGCCATAGGTATTCTGGCCGGTTTAATATTGCCTTTCGCAGTTGAATTCTTCGATAAAATATTGAAAATTGACGATCCGGTTGGTGCTATTTCGGTACACGGTGTGTCGGGTGCTTTTGGTACTTTGGCCGTTGGTTTGTTCTCAACTTCCGAAGGTTTGTTCTACGGACACGGAGCTAAGTTGCTTGGTGTTCAGGCTATTGGCGTGCTTGCATTCTTTGCATGGTCGTTTGGCCTAGGCTTGTTGCTGTTCTTCATTCTTAAAAAAGCTGGTGTGTTACGCGTTTCTCGAGTTGTTGAGGAAGAAGGTCTCGATATTTACGAGCACGGCGAATCGGCTTTTAACTAATGGAAACTACTTTTCCTTAATAGCCACTTTTAATTTTTGATCCCGGAATTAAAGTGTTTCCCGTTTTTGAGATGAAGCTGCCCGTTTTTTTAGCGGGCAGCTTTTTTTAATTTACTTAATAATCTTGAAAACTTCATTGCCGGACACTTGCAGATAATAAATGCCTTTTGGCAAAATGCTTGTATTAATAGTATAATTCGGAGCAATGCTGAATGCTTCGAGAACAATTTGTCCATTGCTGTTAAATATTCTCATTTGTCCAATTGCTTCAGCCTTACTGATGTTTATTAGGTTGTTTATTTGTGTTGGAAATACTTTGGTGGCAGATCCTATTTGATAAACATTGTTGGTTTTCTGTTTCTCGTAGTTGCGCAAGTCGGGCATTTCGTCGAGGGTAAGTACGTAATCGTGAGTAAGTGCTTTTTTCCAAAGGCTAATGGGGTTGTAATACTCATCGCGCACAAAATCGCCGTTCCATGGCATGAAGAACGACCATGCTGCTTCATCGTCAACAAGGGTGTCGGGGTCGGGAAACGAGCCACACTCGCTAATCGCAAGCATTTTGTTGCCACCGTACAAAGCGTTCATTTGGTTGAACTCGAGAATTTGTGAGCTGTGATCGCCATCTTTGTAAATATCGCGCCCAACGATGTCAACATATTCATCGCCGGGGTACCATGCATCGTCGTTAGGTTCGCGTGTCCACACCCAAATGAGGTTGCGTACTCCGTTGTGGTTTACCATTCGGTCGTACATTAATTGCCACAGTGCTTTACAGGGTTCAGGGCCTTTAGCTCCCCACCAAAACCATCCACCTGCAGCTTCGTGAAGTGGTCGCCACAGTGCAGCCACACTATCGGTTTGCAATTGCAATAAGAATTGCGAAATGTAATCAATGTCGGCAATCATTGCCTTGTAATCATCCGATTCGGGGCTGAACACTGCATTGATATCGAAGTTGGTTTTGTCGGTATAAAATTCTTCGGTTTTTCTCGATGGGTCGCGCCAATGCCATGCAAAAGCAGGGATACCGTTTAGGTTATAGTAATTTCGTGCATCGTTTACAGGTTCGTCCTCATCGTACCACGAGTAATTGCGGCCACAAAATAGAAAGTCGATTCCAATCAATGCTGGTTTCTTACCTGTTTTGCTTTGCAACCACAGTATTTCGTCCATGCTTCGGTGTGTCATTACTCCCGATATTATCTTTTCGCCGTAGTTATCGTACAAAAAGTCGTAAAGTTTTTGTGCCTGAGGTGTTGCATTGGGCGTAACCAGCGATTTGTTGATTTTGAAACGCTCGCCTTGTTCAACTTTGGTAAATTCAAAAAAATCGATGTTGATCCAGCCCCACGAATTTTTGATGCCGATTTGATGTTCTCCTTTTTTGAGTTTTAAACCAAAAACAAGCGTAATGTCGGTGTAGCTTGTTTGGTCGAGCGTAAAATCGACCGATGAACCATTGATAACAAAGCCGTTAATTTTCTTTCCTCCGGTTGAGGCAGCGTTTATGGAAATATTGTAATAACCTTCTTCTTCAATATTTACAGGCATAGTTAATGCGCCGCCTTTAAGCTGAACGTAGGCACCTCCTGAGCGGGCTGCATTTGAAGCTTTTGAGGCATCGCCGCTGAGGCTTGCTGCTTCGGCTTCGTAGCGTTGTGCAAATGTTTGTGTGCCAATGTTAATTACAATGCCGATTATTAGAATTATTTTGAAAATATTCATTTTTCTTTCTGATTTTATTCATCAACAACAATAATCTCGAAATCGATAGAGCTTTTTGTACCACACGAGTTGGTATGAGTGGCTTTTAACAAAGCATTTTCGGTAGCGCAAATCGAAAGTTCTCGTGTAGTTGCATTGGCGTTGCCTGTCCATTGCCACGAGCCGCCATGAACAGGGTGGGGGCCAAACCAAACTGAATCGCCTTTTTTTACCGTTGCTTTGTTGATGGGAGTCCAATCGGCACTGCCAATTTTCATCATTGGCGAAAGTGGGGTAGGTTTGCAAGGTTCGCGGGGCTCACCTATATGAAATACTATGCTCGATGTGGCTCCGCATTGATTGGTGAACATGGCTAAAGCTGTGCCGGTTGTATCTATCGTAACTGTTTGTTCGTTGTTATTCCCCGATGTGCCGTAACCAGTCCAATTCCAAGTGCCCTTTTCGTTTGCTTTGGCTTTAAATATAGCTTTGCTTGCAT
>DAOSWJ010000395.1:0-2818 GCA_035380005.1 Prolixibacteraceae bacterium
CACCCGAAGGTGCTTTTACCGAGGTTTTTATTAACAACAGCTACGAAGGTATTTACTGCTTGAACGAAAGGCTCGATTCCAAAAATATTGGTTTCAATAAGTTGCCTTCTACCTTTGTTCCTTATCTGTATAAATCGGAGAACTGGTCGCCGGCAACTACTTATTCAGGTCTGCCCGATACAACTAACATGCTGAAAAATTGGGCGGGTTGGGAGCAGAAATTGCCCGATCCCGATCAGCTTTCTATTTGGAAACCACTTTACGATTTTGTGGCTTTTGTATATCAAGCTCCTGAAAGCAATTTTGTCGATAGCATTGCTTCGTATGTAAATATTGAACAGGCAATTGATTTTTACCTGTTTATTAATTTGATACAAGGACTGGACAATGCCGGTAAAAACCTTTTCTTAGCCAAAAAAGATGATGGACTGCCTTTTTTCCTTATTCCTTGGGATATGGATGCTACTTGGGGGCGCGACTGGGAGGGAGAAACCTTAAATTGCGACGAAATTTCTTTTAATCTGTACAAAAGAATTATAGCTGCTAACCCAGATAGTTTTAATCAAAAAATGGCAGCCCGGTGGTTTCAACTCCGAAAGTCGGTATTCCAAACCTCGGTTATTATGCAACATTTTCGGAACTACTCAAAACAGCTCATCGAATCGGGGGCTGAAAAACGGGAACATGAACGTTGGCCCGAATCAATCAATGACTTAAGTATCGAAATTGAATACATAAATAGTTGGACAGAGAATAGACTGCAAAAACTTGATAATTATTTCTTGCAGTTCGATAATTAATTGCTCTTAGTTGCGAATCAGTTTTTCGGTTGAGATCAATTCTCCATTTACGTACAGTACAGCTATAAAAATTCTTGAGCGGGTCATATCCAGCCCATTTAAATCCCATTCGCTAACATAGTTGCCGGCTTCGTAATGAATATTGTTGATAAGGGTTGCAACGGGTTTACCTGTGAAATCGAACATGGCAAGGTGAACAAGGCCGCTTCTGTTGAGTTTGATCTCAAATTTTAAAGTATTGCCTAATGGTATCGGGTAATAGCGGTACCTAATTTCTTCAATGGGTAGCCGTTCCGAATTTTCGCCCAGCAATGATGAGTCGATCCAACTTATTCGTTTGTCAAACCACTCCGATAGGTATTCGATTTCGGCAGTATAGCTGTCGCCAACAAAATAGTTTGGCCATAAATCTTTACCAATTACGTCCCATTTATCGAAATTACGTTCACTGGCTTCATCAACAATAGCTACAATTGAATCTATGCGCATATCGATATTCTTTTTGAGCAGCTCATTGTTTCTGAAATAAACCCATCGTTCTTGCAATACACTGTTAAAAATAGAGTCGGAAAGCAGTTGATGCCACCAAGGGGCATTTTCTGCAATAAATCCTTCGCTTAAGAATCCTTCGTTGTAATCAACATTACCGTAAGCAATGTTAAAATCCCAAACTGGTCCCATTTTTATTCGGGGATCAATATCGTCGCGGTTTTTATGAAAGAAGGTGCTAAGTCGGTAAGCATCTACATTTTTGGCCAGTTCGTTAATAATGAAGAAATCGGCAAACGACTGCATATCGATATACTGATGGAATCCATTTACCGTATCGTTGTGCGAAGGTGAATAGAGCGCATCTTCAAAGTTTTGTATGTAATTTCTGATGTATTCTTTTTGTTCGTTATTGATATTCTCGGTTTTAGGATAGACACATTCAACGGGTAATTGTGCTTGATTGGTGTACCAATGAAATGAACCTTCTTCGGGGCGGTCGATTTTTAACAGATAGCCACCTGTTAGCTCAAGGCCTTGTTTGCTTGAAGGTTCTGTTTCTACAATATCTACGCGGTTGCGGTCTTGCTTAATTACTTCCATTAAAACATAAATGCCTTGATATTGATTGTTTAAGATGAGTTCGCAAAAATGGGTGCGTGGTGCGTAATAGCCCATATCGTTGGCCAGTGAGTAGGTAATTACATTTCTTATAAGCGATTTGTCGGAGTAGGGTGCGTGTAAAATCCAATCGTTTTCTTTGGGCATTCCCAATAACGAAACATTATAATTTGAGCTGTCGGCGTGTATGGTTTCAATACGGTATTGTTTTTTGGGAAAGGTTGCCGAAGTTGTTCCCCTTATATTCATGCTGATTAAACCATTGTAATGGTTATAACTTTCATCAATGTAGTTTCGCTTTGCAAATGGGTTATAAATAATTCCCATGTGGGCAACAATCTTATTGCTGTCAGATACTTCTTGCTCGTTAGTGCTAATAATTACTATTGGCAAATCCGATGATTTTAGACTAACATCGGCTTCGGCCAATAAAGTAAAAAGTAAATAAAGAAAAGTAAGTATGAAGAATTTGTACATTGTTGAATGTTAGTTTGATATAACTGCTGCAAAGATATATTTTTAAAAATCAACGGCATATAATAAAATGTTCAATTTTATTTATTTAGTAAAAGAATTCTCTCTGGTTGTTTGTTTTTCGGCTCGCCCTGTTTAATTTTAACACCTTAAACCAAACCATGCTATTTAACTCGCTCATATTTGTTTTGTTTGCATCGGTCTTTTTTGCCATCGCTAAATTGTTGGGAAAAAGGGTGAATGCCCGTTTGTTGTGGCTTACCATTGCATCGTTCTTCTTCTATGGCTGGTGGGATTGGCGCTTCCTTTTTCTGATAGTTTTTAGTGGGTTGATCGATTATTTTGCTGCTTTGGCAATGGAGCGTTTTCCTTCAAAAAAGAAATTTCTGCTTACGCTTTCGGTAATTGCCAATATCGGCTCTTTGTCGGTGTTT
>DAOSWJ010000396.1:0-2781 GCA_035380005.1 Prolixibacteraceae bacterium
ATTCGTGCCACTCGCCAATGGGGCAAAATGGTGATGATTGGCGAAGGTGGAACCGTTGAGTTCAACCCAAGTCCCGATATTATTCACGATCAGATTTCAATTCATGGCTCGTGGGTAACCAACATTTGGCGTATGGAAGAACTGGTTGAACGCTTGGTACGTTGGGGCATACACCCCGAAGATTTGGTGACCCACCGTTTCACCCTCGATCAGGTTGACAAAGCTTATGAGTTGATGAACGAAGGTAAATGCGGTAAAGTGGCCGTTGTTTTCGACGAAGAAATTAAATAACATTCAGAATAATTTCCAATTACTAAAGCGAATGAAAATAACTGCAACAATACTTATGTTGCTTTTCATAACAGTTTCCTGCAAAAAACAGGAAACTGTTTATGAAGCAACCTGGGAATCGCTCGAAAATGTAAACCCAGCACCCGATTGGTTTAAAGATGCTAAATTTGGTATTTATTTCCATTGGGGAGCCTATTCAACTCCAGCTTATGCCAACGAGTGGTACCCACGGCACATGTATCAAATGGGAACTCGCGAATTTGAGCATCACAGCCAAACATTCGGAAATCCGAACGAATGGCCCTACCATTATTTTGTAACAGGTGCTAAAAACAAACAAGGCATCCATGTACAATTTGCGCCAAAATTAAAATCCGAAGGAGGAGCTTTCGACCCCGAAGAATGGGCCGACTTGTTTGCAAAATCGGGGGCACGTTTTGCCGGCCCGGTAGCCGAACACCACGATGGTTTTTCGATGTGGAACAGTAGAGTTAACCCATGGAATGCACAAAACTATGGTGCCAAAATGGATTTAGTAGAAGCATTGGCCGAGGCAATTAGGGCACGTAACATGAAGCTCATACTTTCGATGCACCATGCATTCAATTTTACAGGCTTTTACGAACATGCACCTAAATATACCGAACCCGAACTGCAACTTTTTTACGGCCAGCTACCAAAAAATGAAGCAGAAAAAGTTTGGTTAGATAAACACAAAGAAATAATCGACATGTTTAAGCCCGATATTATTTGGCAAGACTTTAACCTTACTGCACTAAACGAACAAGTATTGCTCGATTTTTTAGCTTACTACTACAACAGTGCACAAAAATGGGACAAAGAAGTTGTTACAACTTACAAAGATGCATTAAATACGAAGGTAGCCATGCTCGATTACGAAAGGGGTGGACCAAAAGATATAGTTGATGAATATTGGCTTACCGATGACGCCCTAAGCAGTTCAAGCTGGTGTTTTACCGAAGGCATAAGCTACTATTCGCCCAAACAGGTACTTCACAGTTTCATCGACAGGGTGAGCAAAAACGGCAACCTATTACTGAATATTTCGCCACGTGCCGATGGTTCAATACCCGAAGAACAAAAAGAAATTCTGCTAAGCATAGGCGCTTGGTTGAGCAAATATGGCGAAGCTATTTACAACACCCGCGCTTGGAAGGTTTATGGCGAAGGTCCTACTCAAATGGGATCGGGGCACCACCACCTCGAAGGGGGCAGCTTTGGCGATCCAATTGCGGGAACCGCGCAGGACATACGATTTACACGTAGCAAAGACAACAAAACGCTTTACGCAATAATGCTAGGGTGGCCAAACAACAACACACTCGAATTAAGATCATTAGCAAAAAACAAGCTCAATACAAATTCGATTAACAGCGCACAACTTCTCACTCCAAGTGGCAGCATTGGCTTAACTGTTGGTTTCGAAAAAAACGATTCTGTTTTCAGCTTTTTACTGCCAGAAAAAAATATCGAAGAAATGGCTTATGTGATAAAAATAGAGATTGAATAATCAAGTATCGATTCTTTTTGATATTTTCAAAAAAGCCTTAACTTTAAAATGAGTTTAAGGTTTTTTTTATAGTTACAATTTATGTCAAAATACCATTCAATATCCATTTTTATATTGATTGCATGTATCTGTTGTTTTTGCAACCAAAATACATTGGCAAACGAGAATTATATTTTTGAACAAATATCAACATCCGAAGGGTTATCGAGCGGAACTGTTTATTCTATTCTTAAAGATAGCAGAGGCTTTTATGTAGTTTAGCACCGACGATGGCTTAAACCGTTACGACGGGCATACTTTTAAATATTTCAATGTAAAAAATTCTGAAAAGCAAATTAGCAGAAGCCTTCTTTTCCTAAACCTTATTGAAGACCGATTCGGAAGAATATGGATTGCCACATCCGAAGGCTTGTATTTTTTTGATCGAGACAATGAAAAAATCGTTGATTTTTCAACCTATTCAGGATTAAACATTCCCGCCAATCTTATTAATGAAACAATCAATACAGTGTATTTCGATAGCAAGGATTATTTATGGATTGGATCGTATAACGGCATTGTAAGAATAAAAATTACAGAAGAAATACATTCGATAAAAACTACTGATTATTCTATTTTTACACAAAGCGGCGAATACAATTATTCAATTTACAACAATCAAGTATTTTCGATAGCCGAAGATAATGACAAAAAAATATGGATTGCATCGAACAGCGATTACCTCAATTGCTACGATTACACAAACGACTCTATTTCAATGCATAAAATTAAAATAGAGGGCTTAACCCGATGGAACATTTTAAACAAGCGAATCGTTGTAAACAGTGAGAATAACCTTTGGATTGCAACACAAGGTATGGGTGCAATTTATTGGGACAGGCATAAAAACACATTCACCCAAACGACATCAGTAACCATTAACGAAGAACAAATAAACATTTCGCTTTTACGAGCATTAA
>DAOSWJ010000397.1:0-2717 GCA_035380005.1 Prolixibacteraceae bacterium
TGAGCATTTTCACTTTTAAAGGCGTTGCACCTATCATTTCACCATCGATATTGAGCACATGACTGTCGATTGGCTCAATGGTAAATTGTTTCACTTGGTGATATTCAACAGCAGAATCGCCAATATGCCTTCCTTTAAATAATTTTGTAAATAAATACAGCAGTTTTAAACGCCCTGCTTTCTTAAGCACAATTAAGTCAATCAAACCATCGTTTATTTGTGCCAAAGGGGCCATTTTCATGTCAGTTCCGGTATGTATGGTATTGCATCCGAGAATAAAGCCATAATCGCCGGCAATTTTCTTTTTATCGAAAGTAACCCTCGCTAAACGGGGTTTATTACGTAAAACTTCAACTAATGAAGCAATATTGTAACATTGACCTCCTATCCACTTAATTTTTGAAGCTGTTTCTACAATATCAGTTGGAAGTCCCCAACCAACAATATTGAAACCAAAAATTATTTCACCATTGGCATTTGCCTTGGCAATATCTACTTTTCGTTTACGGCCGGTAAGTATTCTGCGTGCGGCAACTTCGGGATCGAGGCAATCGACATGGTGCATAAACGAGTTTCCTGTTCCTCCCGGTATTAACCCAATTGGAATTTTTGCACCATCGTCGCGCTTAAGCATGCCATTTACAATTTCATGCATGGTGCCATCTCCACCTATTATACACAAACCATCGTAGCCCTCAAATGGAAGCGTATTGGCCAATTCGCGTGCATGCCCTGCATACTGGGTTTCAATAACATCAACAGCAACATTTACATTTTCGAAGATTGGTTTAACTTTTTCTAAAATTGTTATTCCTTTACGGTTACCACTATAGGGGTTATAAATTAGGTAGATTTTCTCAATCATAGTTTTAACTACTTTACTTATTGTATATCTGACAATTAAATACTATTAAATAGTATTAAAACGTTGAAAATAAATTGTTCTCAATTTTTGTTAAGCAACTAAAATTAATAAAAATAATCAGTTGCAAATGCTTTTTGCTTATTTTACTGTCAGTAAATCAAAATTAAAGGAGGAACTATGAAAAAAATCTTATTCTATTGTTTGCTTTCAATTCTAAGTAATATTGTATTAAACCTGAAAGCTCAGGAAGATATTTTATCGGAAATTAAGCAACAAGAGGTTAAAAAATTCCTTGTAGAGAAATAAAACGGTGCAAAATTTATTGGCGAGATTATATCGGAAGATTCGCGTGAAATTTTGATAAAAACCGATGAGCGAGGAGAAATATATATTCCTCAGCACGAAATAAGACGAGTTACTGAAATTTTACCCAACAAAGAAAAAGAAATTATTGGCGAAGAAATTTTTGCTACACGTTATTTTATTACAACTAACGGTTTGCCAATCAAGAAAGGCGAAAACTACATTCAATGGAACTTGTATGGCCCCGATTTCCAATTTGGACTTGCCGATAATTTGGGCGTTGGAATAATGACCAGCTGGGCTGCAATACCCATTATAGGTAATGTAAAATACAGCATCGATTTGGGTAAAAACAAAAGTATGGCACTAGGGCTACTTGCTGGAAGTGGATCGTGGGCGCTACCTGAATTTGGTTTATTATTGCCCTTTGTTTCGTTTACCTTAGGTGACAGGCGCAATAATCTTACGTTCTCGACCGGCTACGGACAAATATTCTATCAGGAGGAAGAATTCGACCCTTACTTGGAAGAAAGCTACTATGATGTAAATAAACGCGAAGGCCGCTACCTTTTATCGATTGCCGGCATGGCAAAAATAAGCGATAAATTCAGTATTGTATTCGATTCGTTTGTTGCTCCCTGGGGACCTTATGTTGACGATGTGTATTGGGAAGATAATGGCACTTGGAACGAAATCACCAACCAATATGAATCAAACTGGAAGAAGATTGAAACTCGCGAACGTAGTCCAAACTTGGCATTGATAATTCCTGGTATTCGTTGGCAACTCGATGCCGACCGTGCTTTTCAATTTGGATTTACCGGCTTTTACTTCGATAATGAATTTCAACAATTTGCTATTCCGATGATTCAATGGTACCGAAGGTTGTAATTATTCAACCTACGTTACTTGTACCAAGCATTGTTCCCTCGAATGGTACGAATGGTACGGTCTTTACCTATTTTCATTATAACAGATATCTGACCTCCACTGAAAACGCCTTCGGTACCTACAAGGTCGCTATCAACAATAAGGGTTTGGGCATAAGTAACCATTAAGTTTTTGAAATCGAAAGTGCAATAAGGCTGAAAGAATGTTGTGGGCTCAAAAACCCGGGAATGCATAATGTTTAATCCTAGCTCGCCGGTAAAAACAATTTCGCTTCGGATACCGGCAATGTGTTCTTTAAACATACTCTGCAACATTAAATCGACAAAAAATTCTGAGCTGTTGTTCTTTGGACCATATAATGCAGAAAAAGTAGGCACAAAATTAACATCGAGTTTTGGCGACTTGTACATTTCGATAAATGTAAGCTTCATGTTTGCAAACAACTTGGTAGGATACATGAAGTTATAAGGGTCTTCAACTATTGAGTCGTTGTAATAAATAAAATCCGATTCGATGCGGTTACGGGTACGAAAAACATCGACAGATCCAAGACCGAACTCACCATGCACAGTTGTATACAACGCCCCCACATCGGCTCCGAACATCCACGAACGCAAATGGTCGAGATCGCCCAAAGCAGGGTCAACAAGGTTTGCTC
>DAOSWJ010000398.1:0-2713 GCA_035380005.1 Prolixibacteraceae bacterium
CTTCGGAATTAACCGGCGAATAACCCCCATCATCATCGATCCCGTGCAACAAATACACACACCACCCCTTTAGTTCAGCTGCCTCAACAGCCTTATTCTTAAAATCGTTGAATGTTTTTATGTCACCTTGGTCGCCACAAATTATTGAGCTGATGTTCATCATATCGTCGGGGCTTGCTTTTTCAATTTGCCCCTGACAGTGCCTTACTGCAATAAAATACTTCTGAGTAAGCGTTTTATCCGATGGAGAACAAAAGGGATAGGCCATTGTTTTACAAACTCCTGCACCAAGCATTTGTTCAATTGTGTTTTTTGAGTCGCGCAACTCAACTTCCTGATCGCTTAAATCAATATTTGCCAAATTCCTGTGTGTAACCGTATGGCTTCCAACCTCGTGACCATTGGCAACAGCTTTAGCAAAAACATCCCATTTAGGTTCCCAATTAATTACCGGGTAAAATGTAGCATTATAGCCGTATTTATCGAACAAAGCAATGCCAATGTCGTATTGATGAGCAGTATTATCATCGAAGGTATAAGTAATTGCAGCATCGGCAAAGCCTTTCCACTGGGCAATTTCGTAATTATTTTCATTTGGCAGTGTGCAAGCATTGAGCCATAAAACCCCCAAAATAATTATGCATTTAACGTTCATTAATTAGGCTTAAGTTAGTATCGAATTAGAATTAGCTGCTGTAAAAATATAAATATTTTTGCAATCGGTTGCAATACCATAACTTTTATTCAAAATATTTTTGATTTTTACAGAACATTGTTGTCAAAAAAAGTTATGTAAGATATTTTTGCCCTTAAAATAAAAAGACTTATTTTTGATCGAATTATATACATAAAAGATGAAACATTCATACATTCTCATTGCAATAACCTTATTGCTTTTTGCTTTCGGTGCCTGCCAAACCAACAATGTTTTTATACCATCTAGTTCCGATCAAATACATTACATGGGGCGAATTGCGCATTCCGATTCTCTCTCATCGTTCTACTGGTCGGGCACTTCGGCCCAAATTAATTTTGATGGCACCGGAGTAAAAGCCATCTTAAACGACGAGAACGGCAAAAATTATTACAACGTAATTATCGACCGCGACAGTGTAATCATTCTTCGTACCCAAAGCGGTAAAAAAACATATACCTTGGCCGAAAACCTTACGCCCGGAGAACACAGTATCAAATTGTTTAAACGCACCGAGTACGACCAAGGCGGCACTAATTTTTATGGTTTCGAGCTCAATAAAGGCTCAAGGATATTAGAGCCCGATGCTTATAGCGATAAGCAAATCGAATTTTACGGCAACTCTATTACTTGTGGGTATGCTGTTGATGATTACGAAGGGAAAGATCGACCCGATAGTATTTATACCAACAATTACCTTAGCTATGCAGCTATTACTGCACGACACTACAATGCCGAATATCAGTGCATTTCGAAAAGCGGCATAGGCATTACGGTTAGTTGGTTTCCTTATATTATGCCCGATATATACGACCAACTCATCCCTCTCGATGAAGAGAGCAGTTGGGATTTTTCGCAGTTTACCCCCGATGTTGTAGTTATTCACCTGCTACAAAACGACTCGTGGCTGGTGAACATGCCAAACCATCCATCGTTTAAAAAATATTTCGGCAACGAAAAGCCTTCCGAAGAATTCATTATTGAAGCATACAAAGATTTTGTGGCTAAGTTGCGCGAAAAATATCCCAACACACAAATTATTTGTACCATGGGCGGCATGGATGCAACTCGAGAAGGTTCGCTATGGCCTGGTTATGTTCAAGAGGCTGTAAAAAGACTCAACGATTCAAAAATATTCACTTATTTTATGCCATTCAAGCAAACAGGCGGACATCCAAACGTTGAAGAACAACAAACTATGGCCGAAGGATTGATTCAGTTTATTGATGAAAACATTATTTGGTAATCTAACACAAGAACTTTGCATAACAAAATTGAAAAAGTCTTTCATCGTTATTATTCTCCATTGTGTAATTACGCTTCGAAGATAATTGGCAACAGCCACGATGCAGAAGACATGGTTCAAACTATTTTTATTCAATTGTATAATAAAAACCAGCTAGCAAATATCGATAACATTGAAAATTACCTTCTGCGTAGCGTTAAATTTAAATGCATCGATTTTTTACGAAAAAAACAACACCTTTCAACTGTTGATATTTTGCCCGATATTTTGACTAATGAAAACTTGGAAATAACCGAGGCCGACATTGAACCACTTTTTTATTACTATGCCACAAAGTTACCACCCAAAACGCGCGAAGTATTCTTAATGAGCCGAATTGGGCAAATGAGCTACAAAGAAATTGCCGAAGAATTAAACATCTCGCAAAAAACAGTTGAAAACCAAATGGGAAGCGCTCTGAAAAAATTGAAGCGCATTTTAAACACCGAACATTATTTTTTATTGATGTAAAGCATATAAAATGTTGGCATAATTGAACTAGCAACCCAAATACTTTTCGGCATAATCTTTAGAAATATAATTGGCTTCGGAACGACACACCTCAGTTGAAAAAGCTATTGCATGTCGCAGTATCATCCTCCATTGATTTTCTGAAACCTTACCCAACTGTTTTATTAGCTGCGATTGAGCCAATAAACCAAAAATTAAACCCGACGTAAAATTATCGCCGGCACCTATAGTCGAAACAGGCTCAATAGGTTCAATGTCCATCA
>DAOSWJ010000399.1:0-2708 GCA_035380005.1 Prolixibacteraceae bacterium
CTTGGCTAATATGACTTAGCTTTATCAAAAATTTAATTGTTGTGTATTGTATTTGGCCATTAATTAAGAAAATATAAACATGGAACGAGTCTTTTTACTTTTAGCAAGCATATTTCTGGTAACATTGGTTCAGGCACAAATTGTAAGGCTTGAGCCTTCGGGTGCAGGTGCCGACGAGGCCGTGAGCCTTATTTTTGATGCTACACAGGGTAACACTGAATTGGCTACCACATCGAAAGTTTATGTGCACCATGGTGTGGTTACCAATTCGGAAAATGGTACCGATTGGGAATATGTTGTTGGCAATTGGGGTGCCGATGACGGAGTAGGGCAAATGAGCCCTGTTGACGGGCAGCCCGGTAAATGGAAGATCGATTTTAAGCCTACGTTGAGGCAGTATTTTAAAGTGCCGAATGATGAAAATATTTTCCGTATTTCGGCTGTATTCCGCAGTGCCGATGGTAACACTAAAGGAACAATTGCTCCAGGTAAATATGGTTGGGGAGAGGTTACTTCGAGCGGCGATTTTTACATTAACCTAAACGTAAATGCGTATGTTACTATTACTAGCCCGGTAGCTGGCGAAACTTATCTTAATCAGGGACAAGGCTTTGCAATTGAGGCAGTTGCTTCGTCCAATGTAAGTAAAATGTCGGTGTGGCTTAACGAAGGAGAGGGATACAACGAGAAAATATCAGTCAATAGTGGCCAAACAATTTCATATACATATGTTCCTTCGCAAACAATCATGTTGGGCATTAAGGTTGAAGCAACAATAAACGGGAAGCTTTACACCGAAGAGAAACAACATCAAGTAGTTGTAACAACCCAAAACAAAATTGCCGAGCTGCCCGATGGAATAGTAGCCGGTATAAATTATCATCCAACCGACCTTTCGAAAGTTACTTTGGCGCTTGAGGCTCCGAAAAAAGAATTTGCCTATGTTGTTGGCGATTTTTCAAATTGGGAAGTGAATGAAAATTTCAAAATGAACCAAACACCCAACGGTGAGTATTTTTGGATTGAAATTGATGAACTTGAAACGCAAAAACCTTATGTTTTTCAATATTGGGTAGATGGTGAAGTTAAAGTGGGCGATCCGTATGCCGATTGGGTTGCCGACCCTTGGAACGATAATGAAATTTCCGAAAGCATTTTTCCTGATATTCCTGAATACACAAAAACCGAATTTGGCATTGCAACTGTTCTTAAAACCGGACAAGAAAATTACATTTGGTCGGAGCATGAGGCTTCGTGGCAAAGTCCAAATGTTGATCATTTGGTAATTTATGAGCTTCATGTGCGTGACTTTTTGGCTTCGCACAGTTATTCCGATTTAATCGATACTTTAACATATTTGAAGAAATTGGGTGTCGATGCTATTGAGTTGATGCCGGTTAACGAGTTTGAAGGAAATAAATCGTGGGGCTACAATCCTTCGTATTATTTTGCGCCCGATAAATATTACGGTACAAAAACCGAACTCAAACGTTTTATCGATCATGCCCACCAAAACGGGATGGCTGTGATAATTGATATGGTTTTGAACCACGCATTTGGGCAAAATGCAATGGTGCAAATGTACTGGGACGAGGTTAATAAACGACCTGCAGCCAACAATCCATGGTTTAATGCAAATCATGTTGGGCAATATCAATGGGGTTACGATTTTAATCACGAGAGTGAATATACGCAACGTTTTATCGATAGGGTGAATAAATATTGGCTCGAAGAATTTGGTTTCGATGGCTTTCGGTTCGATTTTACCAAAGGTTTTACCAATTATGCACCGGGTGGCAGTGTCGATGGTTTCGATCAATCGCGAATTGATATACTTAAACGTATGGCCGATCAAATTTGGAAAACAGATGCAAATGCCTATATCATTCTTGAACACTGGGGAACATCAACCGAAGAGGCTGTTTTGGCCAATTATGGTATGAAAATGTGGCGCAACCGTAGTTACGATTTTGTGCCCGCAGTTACAGGAACTGCAACCGGTAGCTTTGGAAATATGAATGCCACTTCGCATGTTTCGTACTTTAATAGCCACGATGAAAGACGCATTGCCGAACATGCATTAACCGAAGGTTTGGCAAAAGGAAATTACAATGTAAAGAATCCGCTGATTATGTTCGAAAGGGTGAAAATGGCGGCAGCATTTGCTTATTTGAACCCCGGACCAAAAATGATATGGCAATTCGATGAGTTAGGGTACGACATATCGATTGATTATAATGGTCGTACAGGTGAGAAGCCTTTGCCTTGGGGAAATAAAAGTTTGGGTTATTACACCGATAGCGATCGCCAACATATTTACAATACATACCGTGCTATTTTGGAATTAAGAAAAAGTATTGGTTCCGAAATGCTTTTGACAGCTATTACAAACCATAAGCTTAGCGGTACAACACGAAGGCTGGTTTACGATACACCACAAACCGATTTGGTACTGATAGCCAATTTTGGTCTCGAAACAGCTGCAATCGATCCGGCTTTTACCCAAACCGGCATTTGGTTTAATTATTTTACAGGCGAAGAAATAAATGTTGGCAGTGCATCACAAAGTTTTGAATTGAAAGCTGGTGAGTGGCATATTTTCACCAACACGCGTTTATCTGAAGGTTTGCCCGGTGTGGTTGAGGTTTTTGATGTGCCAGTTTCGGTTTCGCCGTTTCCTTTTTCAATGAGGGATGAAATTACAATAA
>DAOSWJ010000400.1:0-2682 GCA_035380005.1 Prolixibacteraceae bacterium
ATGTCCAAATCAACAATAATGTTTGCCAGTATGATATTCTTGTTGATTTGGACATATAAGGTAATTGGAATGGGCTTTAGCGAAGCCAACCTCCACTTAACCGAGATGGCAAGTATGGTTCCCGAAAAACTTCAAGCAATTGGGCACCGTGGCTGGACATCGATGCCCGAAGGCGGCTCGCCTTGGTGGTACATTTTGGTTACCTCACTAGTTATGGGTGTTGGTATTGGCGTATTGGCTCAACCACAGCTTGTTGTGCGTTTCATGACCGTTAAAAGCGATCGCGAATTAAACCGGGCAGTTCTTATTGGAACTGTTTTTATATTAGCAACAACAGGCGTTATTTTTACCGTGGGGGCTGTTTCAAACATCTTCTTTATGCAAACCGAAGGAAAAATTGCAACCGCAGTTATCCCCGATGTTGATAAAATTATTCCTTATTATATTAATGCCGCAATGCCAGGTTGGTTCTCGGCTGTGTTTATGCTTACAATTTTATCGGCCAGTATGTCAACTTTGAGCTCGCAATTTCATGCAATGGGCTCATCAATTGGCCGCGATGTGGTAGCAGCTTCAAAACGAAATGTAAACACTACCCTCTTTATTCGTTTAGGCGTAGCTGTTTCAATAATAATAAGTTACATTATTTGCTATTCGTTAAGCATGGGGATTATTGCCCGTGGAACTGCAATATTTTTTGGAATATGCGCCGCAACATTTTTGCCTGCTTATTTCTGTTCGTTGTATTGGAAACGAACAACCCGTCAGGCTGCTCTTTGGAGCATGATTGCCGGCTTCTCTACCGGCTTGTTTGCGCTTGTATTTATGCATAAATCGGAATCGGCGGTACTTGGCATTGCAAAAGCCATATTTGGCCGCGAAGTTTTAATTGCAAAAATGCCTTGGCCTGTTCTCGACCCAATGGTCATTGCCCTTCCGGTTTCAATTATTGTGATTATTGCAGTAACATTGCTTTCAAAAAAACAAAAATCTACAGTATAAAACCAAATTTTAACAAACGGGCATTATTTGTTGCTTAACAAGTAATGCCCGTTTCTTATAAACAATAAATCAAAATGAATACTTTTACTCTAGGATTAATTGTAATTGTTTACTTGCTTTCTATTACCTATTTAGGTTTTAGAGGTTATAAGCAAACCAAAACAGCCAACGACTATTTGCTTGCCGGAGGTAATATTCATCCCTTCGTAATGGCTCTTTCGTATGGCGCTACTTTCATTTCTTCATCGGCAATAATTGGCTTTGGTGGAATGGCTGCAAACTTTGGCATGGGCCTTATTTGGCTTACCTTTTTAAACATGTTTATTGGCGTTGTAATTGCTTTTATCTTTTTTGGACGAAAAACCCGTCAAATTGGGCATAAGCTTAAAGCACATACCTTTCCTGAGTTTTTGGGAAAACGTTTCAATAGCAAATCCATACAAATTTTTGCAGGTGCTGTTATATTCTTGGCTATGCCCTTGTATGCTGCTGTAGTGCTAAAAGGCGGGGCTGTTTTTATTGAAGAAATTTTTGAAATTGACTACAACATTGCCTTGTTTATTTTTACCCTAATAATTGCTGCTTATGTTATTGCGGGTGGACTAAAAGGTGTTATGTACACCGATGCATTACAGGGTGTTATAATGTTTATCAGCATGTTTTTCCTACTAATTTGGACCTACAAAGTAATTGGCATGGGCTTTAGCGAAGCCAATCGCACACTTACCGATATGGTTCATTTGGTTCCTGAAAAGTTACAAGCCATGGGGCACCGAGGCTGGACATCGATGCCGGCAACAGGTTCTACTTGGTGGTACATATTGGTTACTTCGCTCATTATGGGCGTAGGTATAGGCGTTTTGGCTCAACCACAGCTTGTTGTTCGGTTTATGACAGTAAAAAGCGACCGCGAACTGAACCGTGCAGTGTTGGTTGGTTGCTTATTTATTATGGTCACCACCGGTATTATTTATACTGTTGGAGCTACAACGAATATTTTTTACATGCAAACCGAAGGCAAAATTGCCACAGCTGTAATTGGCGATTTAGATAAAATTATTCCGAACTATATAAAAAGTGCAATGCCCGGTTTCTTTTCGGCAATTTTCATGCTCACTGTTTTATCGGCCAGTATGTCAACTTTAAGTTCGCAATTTCATGCAATGGGCACATCAATTGGTCGCGATATTGTATCAACATCATCGAAGAAAGAACTCAATACAACTATAATTACCCGAGTTGGTATTGTTGTATCGATTATTGTTAGTTATATTATTTGCTATACTTTAAGCATGGGGGTAATTGCTCGTGGAACTGCAATTTTCTTTGGAATTTGCGCAGCTACTTTTCTTCCGGCATATTTTTGTGCTTTGTACTGGAAACGTACTACCCGAAAAGCTGTTCTGTGGAGCATGGTATCAGGTTTTGCCGCAAGCTTGTTCGCTTTATTATTCATGCACAAATCAGAAGCTGCAGCATTGGGTATTTCAAAAGCAATTTTTGGTAAAACAGTTATAATTGAACAATTCCCATGGCCGGTTATCGATCCGATGGTAATATCATTACCAATTTCGATAATTGTGATTATTGCTGTATCGTTGATCGACAAATCGGAAAACGCAGCCAAAATAAGTTAATACTGTTAAGTTAATTTTTCAGATAAACGCAATGCTTGTTTTT
>DAOSWJ010000401.1:0-2676 GCA_035380005.1 Prolixibacteraceae bacterium
AGATAATGAACCGCGATTTGGAAAATGCCATACAAACAAAAGACAAATTTTTATCGATTGTTGCACGCGACCTAATCAACCCCTTCAATTCAATTATGGGTTTTTCTGATGTATTGCTTAGCAATTACAACAATATGAACGATAACCATCGAATCGAAACAATTGAAATCATCAACAATGCATCGAACGAATTATTCGACCTGCTCGACAACTTACTGCAATGGTCTCGCTCCGAGCGAGGACTGCTGGAGTTTACTCCGCAAAAAACCGACCTGAAAAGTGCAATCGACAAAAGTATTTCATTGGTAAACCTTTCATCAAAAATCAAAAATATAAATATCGAAAAACATCTACCCTTAAATAATTGCATAACCATTGCCGATGAACGAATGCTTAACACTGTACTTCGGAATTTACTAAGTAATGCAATAAAGTTTACCCCAAACGGAGGACAAATAATTGTAGCTATTGAACAATCAAACAATCAATATTCTATTAGCATAATCGACAATGGCATTGGCATTTCGGCAGAAAACATTGAGAAACTATTGGAAAAAAACATCAAATTCACAACATCGGGAACTAACAACGAAAAAGGAACCGGGCTCGGGCTCGTACTTGTTAAAGAACTTATTGAGAAACAGAACGGCACATTAAAAGTTGAAAGCACCGAAGGCAAAGGCAGCACATTTACATTTTCGTTGCCCGTTTGGAACGAACAGAATGAAATCAACCAAGCAGATATTTAAAAAAGAAATACATTCAATACAAAAAAAACACCGGAACAATGCCCGGTGCTTTAATACATTATACCTTAAATATTACTTCTTTTTAATTGACCAGCCTCCTTTTAAGCCAAATATAAACCAAGCAAGAGCAATTGCACCTCCGGCAAAAATTATATCACCAAACATACGCATCCAACGCAAAGTTTGCATGTGGGGTAGTTGTAAAAATTCGGCCGAGCGAGCATACCACAAACCATGTTTCACACTTGCAACTGTTTGTAACAAACCAATTGGCAACACACTTATTAATACCATAAGTATTAAACCAATATTCATACCCCAAAATGCAATCTTCACCCAACGTTCGTTCCACTCCGATTTTATATCCATATCGCGCAGAACGAACAGCATCAATCCAATGCCCAACATTCCGTAAACACCAAACAAAGCAGTATGACCGTGAACAGGGGTTGTGTTCAAACCTTGCATATAGTACAAAGCTATTGGAGGATTAATTAAGAAACCAAATATACCTGCACCTAGGAAATTCCAAAAGGCAACAGCAACGAAGAAATAAATTGGCCATTTGTAAGCCTTTACCCATTCGCGTGCACGGCTCAAATGCAGGTTATGGTATGCTTCGAAACCCATCAGAACCAATGGCACAACTTCGAGAGCACTAAAGGATGAACCTAAAGCTAAAACGGCAGTTGGTGTTCCGGTAAAATACAAATGATGAAAAGTTCCCAAAATACCCCCCGACAAAAAGACCACTGTTGCAAACAAAACACTTGTAGTTGCAACTTTAGCCCTAATTAATTGCATTCGAACAAATAAAAAAGCAATTGCAACAGTTGCAAAAACTTCAAAAAAGCCTTCAACCCAAAGATGAACCACCCACCAACGCCAATATTCGGCCAAAGCCAAATGCGTTTGACGCCCCCACATTAAGCCGGCGCCATAAAACGATGCAATAGCAATTGATGCAATCAGGAACATGATGAGCAAATGGCGATTTTCCGATTTTTTTTCAACCAATGCGGGCCATATTGCCCTTCCCATAAGGAAAAGCCAAATAAATAAACCCACAAACAAGAAAATTTGCCAAAAGCGCCCTAAATCGACATATTCATAACCTTGGTGACCAAACCAAAAATTCTCAACCAAGCCCAGTTGCTGCATAATGCCCATCCACTGTCCGGCCAACGAACCAACAACAATAAGCAATAAAGCCCCAAAAAGAATATTAACACCCAAACGCTGGTATTTAGGTTCTTTCCCCGAAATTGCCGGAGCTATAAATAAACCGGTGGCCAGCCACGAAGTAGCAATCCAAAAAATTGCCAACTGAACATGCCATGTACGCGACACTGAATAAGGCAAAACATCGGCCAGAGGCAAGCCATAAAAGCCAAGTCCTTCAACTGTATAATGAACGGTTATTACTCCCATCAAAATCTGCACAAGTATTAGCAAAGTAACCACCCAAAAGTATTTCAAGGTAGCCTTCATCGATGGGGTCATCTTTGTTCCCGACAATGGGTTTACCTCCGGCGCATCTGTATGCTCTTCATCGTCGCGCCGCGTAGCATAATACCACGACATTAAACCAATACCCACCAACAAAATAATTACACTAAAACCTGTCCAAATAATTAACGAACCAGTGGGTTTATTTCCAACCAAATTTTCGGGCGGCCAATTATTTGTATAAGTTATATCCTGCCCGGGGCGTTCAGTTACAGTTGCCCACGATGCCCAAAAAAAGAATGCATTCATTAATTCCATGCGCTCTTTACTTTTAATGCTGTTTGACGGAATTGCATAGGCCTCCCGTAAATGCTTAAGATTGGGATTGTCCATAAACAATCCAGTGTAATGGGCACTAAGTGCCTTAAACGCTTCGGCACGCAACGGCGAAATGGTAATTGTCTTTATTCCCTCGTTG
>DAOSWJ010000402.1:0-2669 GCA_035380005.1 Prolixibacteraceae bacterium
GTAGTACCCAACTGTACAAGCAGTCAGTTGTATAAAAATATTCTCGATCAACAATCGAAAGGGGCATTTACCGGCCAAATACATGTTTATCGCGATGCACAAAAAACCGAAGCATTCCAACAAAACAACAACGTATTGCTGAGCGATGCAGCCGAGATGAACACCAAACCAAGGCTGGTGATCGATGCCGACGATGTGCGTTGCAGCCATGGCGCCACTGTAGGCCGAATCGACGAGGAAGCACTTTTTTACCTCCGAGCCCGCGGTATTGGAGAGAAAGAGGCCCGCTTAATGATTATGTACGCATTTGCCGATGAAGTTCTGTCTCAAGTAGGCGTAAAGGTTCTGCGCGAAAGGCTTGAAGAATTAGTTGACCGAAGGTTAAGGGGAGAACTTGGCCCATGTCAGAACTGCTCTTTCAATCAACGAAAAAATTAAATAGAAAAATAAACTAAACCATTGAAGCCCATTCATTATAAAAAAGAGTGGGCTTTTTTCATTTGTCACCATTTATAAATAAAATGTACAGGTAAAACACATAGCTATTTAAAAAGAAATTCATAAATTTCATGCCTTAATCCTGTTTTCAGGTATGGAATATAGATTACAATGGTTCAGCAAAATAAAAGAGGGCAAAAAAAAGTATCAAATTTTACCGATTCAGAAAAGATATCGGCGCAAGAGAATATAAAGATGAGCTCATCCAACAAAAACCTGCAATTGATAATTAAACTATCGGGGACTGGCACATGGGAGTGGAATATACAAACCGGTGAAACAATTTTCAACGAAAGTTGGGCAAATATGCTTGGCTATAAGTTTGAAGAATTGATGCCCACTACCATTGATACATGGACCCAAATGACCCACCCCGACGATTTAAAAATTGCACAAACTGCACTCGAAAAATATTTCAATAAAGAAACAGCCTTTTACGAAGCCAAATTCAGGATGCGTCACCGTAATGGCAATTGGGTTTGGGTACTCGACAGAGGACAAGTAGCCGAATATACTCCCGATGGCAAACCATTGCTTATGCTGGGCACACACCAAAATATTAATAAAATTAAAGAAACTGAAATATCCTTGCAACTAGAAGAGGAACGCCTCGAAAGCTTGCTAAGAATCAGTCAACATCAAGCCAATACTGTACAAGAACTGCTCGATTATGTGCTTGACGAAGCCATTGCCTTAACCAATAGTAAACTGGGCTACATATATTTTTATAGCGAAGAAAAAAAAGAATTCACACTAAACACATGGTCGAAAGAAGTAATGCAACAATGCCATGTTATTGATCCTCAAACCATTTACAAACTCGAAAAAACAGGCATTTGGGGTGAAGCAGTCAGGCAGCGCAAGCCCATTGTTGTGAATGATTTTACAGCTCCCAACCCTTTAAAAAAGGGAATACCCGAGGGCCATGCACCTTTGCAAAAATTCTTGATCATACCCGTTTTCGACCAAAAGAAGATTGTGGCAGTTGTAGGTGTTGCCAACAAGCCTGATGCATACAGCAAGTCCGACATCCGCCAGTTAACCCTCATGATGGACTCGGTTTGGAAAATTGTTCAACGCAAAGAAGATAGCCAGCAGCTCCAAAAAGCAAACCGCCTTTATGCAGTAATCAGCCAAGTAAACCAAGCTATTGTACACAGCAAAAACCGGCAAAAACTTTTCGATGAAATTTGCCGAGTAGCTATCGATTTTGGTCAATTCAGGATGGCATGGATTGGCCTGCTAAACAGCACAAATGGTAAAGTTGAACCTGCATCCGTTGCAGGCGAAGAAAACGGATACCTGTCAGAAATGGTTAATATAAACCTCGACAAAAAGAGTGGTGGTTCGGGCCCTGTAGGCATATCGATACGAACAAACAACTACTTTTTGTGCAACGACATTGCCACCGACCCGGCAATGAAACTGTGGCGCGAAGGTGCGTTAAAACGCGGTTACCAATCGGTAATTGCCCTACCGCTAAGGCTATACAATAAAGCCATCGCCTCGTTGGCTATTTACTCCGAACAGCGCAACTTTTTCAACTCACAGGAAGTAAAACTGCTCGAAGAAGTAGCCTACGACATTAGCTATGCACTGGATGCCCTCGAAACCGAAGCAGAGCGCATAAAAGCCGAACACATGGCCAACAAAAGGCTCAAAGAACTTAGCGCCTTCTACAAATTAGCCGAACTTAACGAAGAAACTAACTTGAGTATCGATGACCTTTACAATCGTTTTATTCTCTTTTTCCCCGAAAGCTTTCAATATAACCAGGCAGCCTTTGCTCGTTTAAAAATCAACAACAATGAATATGTATCGGAGAATTACAAGGGTGCTACACCATGGATGATCAGTTCGCCAATTTTTATTAACAATACAGAAGCAGGCTTTATTGAGACAGGATACAACCAAGAATTCCCCATAGACTACGAAGGCCCATTTTTGAGAGAAGAACGCATGTTGATTGATGGCATCGCCAAACGCTTATCGCGGATCACAGAACGATTTCTTTCGGAAGAGAAAATTGTAGAAAGCGAAGAGAAATTCCGGAACCTGGTTAACCAAATGCAATTGGGTATGGCTGTTCACGAAATAATTCTCGACGATAACGGCACACCCATCGATTACCGTTTTTTAGACTGCAACCCTGCCTTTGAAAAACTTACCGG
>DAOSWJ010000403.1:0-2660 GCA_035380005.1 Prolixibacteraceae bacterium
AGCACTTGCCGGCCTGGAAAGCGGGAGTGGATTCTCATTGGGAATATGACAAAGTTGAAGTGTATTTCGATGTAAACGAATTTTTAGAAGATGGTTTGGGAGCCAAAAACGCAGGCGACGGCCACTGGCAGTATGCTCCTCCATTTGATGATGATCAATATGGAATTCCGTATTTTGGTTCCGACATGAATCACCTTGTAAATTGGTGTTACAATACTCAAGGCGAAAACTATATTGTTGAATATGCTTTTCCTTACAATGCTTTCGTTAACAAAAACAACGAAGCCTTAAGCATGGAGAAAATGTTACAGCAAGGCCCTGTGGGCTTTGATATTACCATAACCGACCGCGACACGGGCAATGATGCCCGTAAGCGAAAAGTATGGCAAAACGATGGCGACAAAGGCGAATCGTGGGCAAACATGGACGATTGCGGCACCATAACTCTTGTTGATAAGCTAATTGATAGCGATTTAATTGCCGATGCCGGCAACGATCAGGTAGTTATGAAGGGCGAAGAAGTAACGCTCGATGGTTCGCGTTCGCGTTCAGCATCACCCGAAACCTTTAACTTTGAATGGACTGCCCCCGAGGGTATTGTTTTAAGTTCGGCAACTGCCATAAACCCAACATTTATAGCCCCCGAGGTAGGCGAAACCACTGTTCTTGTTTTCAGTTTGGAAATTAACAATGGGATTGAAAGTTCTGCAACCGACGAAGTGGAAATAACTGTTAGGGCAGCAAACAGTATTCCTGTAGCAAATGCCGGAAGTTACCAGTCAGTTATGACCGGTAAAAAAGTAGAGTTAAATGCTAACCAATCGTTTGATCCCGATAACGATCCGATCAGCTTTTTGTGGGAGTCACCATCTCCTTCAGTTGTTTTTGAAAACAGTACGAGTTCACAATGTTATTTTAATGCTCCTGTGGTTTCCGAAGAAACTGTTTTCGAAATTGTGCTTCAGGTTGCCGATTGGCACGATACTTCACTTCCCGACACCGTTTTAATTACCGTAAGTCCATATACAGGCAAGGAAAATGTAAATATCAAAAGAACAATCATTAGCCCCACTGTCGATGCTTATAACGAGTCGCTCTGGAACAGTGTTGAGCCTGTTTATATCGAAAAAGATTTTATGGGCGAAACACCCACCGTTGAAGCTTATTGGAAAGCAATGTACGACGAAAATTACTTTTATCTTTTGGTTGAAGTTGCCGACGATGAGCACTTGCCGGCTTGGAAAGCAGGAGTGGATTCCCATTGGGAGTATGATAAAGTGGAAGTGTATTTCGATGTAAACGAATTTTTGGAAGACGGCTGGGGAGCCAAAAATTCTGGCGACGGTCACTGGCAATTTGCTCCACCTTTTGAAGAAGATAAATACGGCATTACTTATCTGGGTGCCGATATGGGCGAAAAAGTACTTTGGTGCTATAATTCTAAGGGGGCAAATTACACGGTTGAATATGCCTTCCCCTACCAAGTTTTTATCAATAAAAACAACGAAGCCTTGAGCATGGATAAAATGTTGCAGCAAGGCGCTGTTGGGTTCGATATTACCATTACCGACCGCGACACGGGCGATGATGCCCGTAAGCGAAAAGTTTGGCAAAATTATGGAGACAATGGCGAATCGTGGGCAAACATGGACGATTGCGGCACCATAACCTTGGTCAATGAACTGATTAACGACATCTCGATTGCCGATGCAGGCATTGATCAAACTGTGATAGGCGGTCAAATAGTACAACTCGATGGTTCACGTTCTCACGCTAAAAATCAACAAGAATTGAGTTATTTATGGACTGCCCCCGAGGGAATTGTATTAAGCTCATATTCAATAATGAATCCAACATTTGTTGCGCCCGAAGTTAATGAAAACACCACTTTTATTTTTTCGTTGGTGGTTAACGATGGCCTTGAAAATACCGTTCCCGACGAAGTGAAAATTACAGTTCGGGCAGCCAATCAAAAGCCAATTGCCAATGCAGGCAGCAATCAAACGGTGCTTTCGGGCAAAATGGGTGTACTCAACGGAAACGGATCGTTCGACCCCGATAACGATCAAATCAACTTTAAATGGGAAGCGCTTTCACCTTCATTTGCAATTGAAAATCCCGATAAATCGTTGTGCTATTTTATTGCACCTGAGGTTAGCGAAGAAACGGTTTTCGAAATCGTACTAAGGGTATCCGATTGGCTTCAAAGCTCAGTTCCCGATACAGTTTTGGTAAGTGTACAGCCTTGGGCAGGCAAGCAAAATGTTGATGTTTACAAAACACAAGCAGCACCTGTAATCGATGCTGAAATTGATCCGCTTTGGAACAGTACTGCCCCAGTTTATATCGAAAAAGATTTTATAGGTGAAACACCCAGTGTTGAGGCTTATTGGAAAGCCATGTACGACGAAAACTACTTTTACCTTTTAGTTGAGGTTGCCGACGATGAGCACTTGCCGGCTTGGAAAGCTGGAGTGGATTCCCATTGGGAATATGATAAGGTTGAAGTGTATTTCGATGTAAACAAATTTTTGGAAGACGGCTTGGGTGCAAAAAACGCTGGCGACGGCCACTGGCAGTACGCTCCTTCTTTTGATAATGATCTATATGGAATTCCGTATTTTGGATCCGACATGAATCATCTTGTAAATTGGTGTTAC
>DAOSWJ010000404.1:0-2652 GCA_035380005.1 Prolixibacteraceae bacterium
TGCAATGTTCTCATAATTTTTCTGAACTATTTTCACAAAGACACAAAAATGCACAACCTAAAGTGTAATTCGTTTTTCTTACTTGCCGTTAACTATCCGAAATATATCGTTCATTCCTTGACCCACAAATAATCGTTGCATTATTTGCGTTGAAAAGCTACTTATTTCGTTGCAAGTTGCACTTTTATGCTTGAAAGTATTAAAACATTTAAGCAATTAGATATAATCTAAGCCGGTTGAAGTTTAAGTTCGCTTAAAATTAATTCAACCTTTCACTCCTAATGAATGGATTTATAAATGATTTCCCATTCATTGTGTTTATCGCATTGAATACAGATACTAAACCACCAACAAGCAATGCTCCAAAAAATGGTATCGGTTGATTTACTTTCCAATAGACCCACAAACCGCCTAGACTTATTCCTAATATACATAACTGCATTACAATAACTGCATGAAAATGATTTGCCATATCTTCCGTTTTGTTCTTCTGACGATTCCATAGAATAATAGTTGGAAAAAACAACGGTAATAAACCACTTAGATGTAGAATGCCAAGCCAAATACCAATATTAATTTTTTGAATTTTTCGATTATCATCTGGCTGATTTTCAACAAATAGACTAAATTCAACATCAAGTGCTTTAGCTATCATTTGGAGCGTATATGCTCGCGGATCTACTTCTCCATTTTCAATTCGTTGAATTGTTCGGGTACTAACTTCAGTTTTACTAGCTAAATCTTCCTGAGTCATACCCTTTTTAATCCGCAACTCCTTTATAAGTATTCCTGTCTTCATCATTATTTTTTAGTACAAATGTGATGACGATTTAGGTAACTTTCCAACTACATGAACACGACATTCATACGACATTTAACCTTAAGTTTTACAAATTCAAACATTTACTGACATTCAATACCTGAGTGCTTAATGCCACAACATCAACCAATGAATAGCGATTAAGCTAATCAATTCTCCCTTTTCTCGAAAGATTCTTGTTTTTTAACCTTAAGCCTTCTGAAAATAAGATAGACAATCAATACCAGACAAATAAGTATTCCAAGGCCGTAAATTGAAAGTATGATTTTAGCCATAATTGTGTTATGAAAGTTTTACAGCGGTTCCGTAAGCAAGAATTTCGGCAGCCCCTTGCATAATCATCGATGTATTGAACCGAACGCCAACAATTCCATCGGCGCCCATTCGGCGAGCATCGTCAATCATGCGCTGCAAGGCCTGCTCTCTCGATTGTGCCTGCAACTGGGTGTATTCTTCAATTTCGCCACCCACAATGTTTTTTAAGCCAGCAAAAATATCGCGGCCAATGCTGCGTGCCCTTACTGTACTGCCCCTTGCAATACCTAGAATTTCAGCGATCTCTTTGTTTGGGATTTTTTCAGTAGTTGAAATGATCATGATTTTTAAGTTTTAGATTTGAAATATTTGTCGTACTATTTGCCAAAAAATTACAACAATTGAAAAAAATCAAATCGAAGCTTTCAACTTAATGATTCTTTGGTACGATTCCAGTATCCGTTCCTTGCTTATTTTTCCTTCATCAACAAGATCGAGTATCAAGTCGATGGTTTCGGGCACTACGTTTTCGTTAAATTCTTTAATGTTGTTTGAAAAAACCAGCATATCGCAACCTGCGTTGATCGATTTTTCAATGGCTTCCTTAATGCCATAATTCTCGGTTATTGCACCCATTTCCATGGCATCGGAAACAATTACGCCATCGAAACCAAGTTGTTGACGCAGAATATCTGTCAAAATTATTTTTGAAAGTGTTGCTGGATAATCGGCATCGAGGTTTTGGTTGAAAACATGTGCGCTCATCACAAGCTTACAATCACCCGATTCAATCAGTTTTTGGTATGGTTCCAACTCCAAATTGCTCCAAGTATTGGTCACATCGGTAAAGCCAAGGTGCGAATCGGCCGCAGCACTGCCATGCCCCGGAAAATGTTTGCAACAGGTAAGAATATTTTGGTTGCGGTGCTCATCGATAAACAAGCGGGCATGAAAAACCACTTCGGATGAGTTGGCCGAGAAGCTGCGCCCCAAGGCACCAATTGCCGGGCTTTGCTCATCGACATTCAGATCGACCACCGGGGCAAAATTGAGGTTGATGCCCATATCGGCCAATGTTGCAGCAATACGTCCGGCATAAAAACGGGTGCTGTCTTCGTTGTTAATTTCACCCAAATATTGCGCCCTTACCGATTCGAGAAAACCGTACGATGGCTTTAAGCGGTTAACAACACCACCCTCCTCATCAATAGCGATTAAAAGCTTTTCGGTGCTGTACGATTTTAGGTCGGCAACCAACTTTTGCAACTGTTCGGGCGACTCGATATTGCGTGGCCGCGATTGCGAAGGGCCATCTTTTTCGTATAAAATAACACCACCCAAGTTGTAGTTTTGCAAATCGTTTACAATGGGATTATCGGCTTTAAGTTCAGTTCCCCTAAAACCAACCAACAACATTTGCCCTATTTGTTGCTTAAGTGTTGGCAACTGATCATCGTCGGGTTTACAACTATACACCAAAACGATAAGGAATAAAATGCTAAAATAAAGTTTGAAATTTAAATTCATACGATAATTGTTTATTTTTTAAGGTCGTATGGAACTCGCATGAAGAATAT
>DAOSWJ010000405.1:0-2646 GCA_035380005.1 Prolixibacteraceae bacterium
CGATAAGTACCTGGTAACTATCTGGAAAGCACCTGCAACCATGGAATTGATCGAGAAAGTTAAAATGGTTTTCGATGGCCCTAACCCCATTTATGCCGAATACATTTCGCGCAAATCCGAAGTAATCAAAAAAATATATTATTCGCAATACAATGATTACAACAGCTTTAGACTGCCTTTGCGGATTACCGAAATAAGCTATCCGCAACCGGGCGATTCAACCATTAAGCGCACCATTTTTTCCGATGTACAATTATCGGCAACACCCAACAGCGATTTCTTCAATTTTAAAATTCCCGATAATGCTGAGCCTATTAAAAAGAAGTAATTTGCTTTTCATGCTAATATTGGTTTTGCTGCATTTTCCGTTATCAAAACTTTTGGCACAGGATAGCATTGCAAACATTAAAGCCGACCTTGAACTAATCGACAGCAAAAAATGCCAACACCTTCACCACAAACACATAAAGCCATTTATTTATGCCAAACAACCTGTTCGGTTTAAAACACATAACCCTTTATCGCTACTTTATGGCGGGTTACTTTTTGTGTACCAGAATACTATTTCGCAACATTTTTCGGCCGACTGTTTGTACTCACCAAGTTGTTCCGAATTCAGCAAACTTGCTGTAAAAGAATATGGCTTTGTAAAAGGGGGCCTGCTATCGTTCGATCGGTTGAACCGTTGCACCAGGTTATCGGCTGTCGATCTAAAACCCTCAACAATCGACCCGCACACACATCGGTCAAGCGACCCCATATCGAAGTACAAATGAAAAAAATACTTTTTGCCATATTCGTACTTAGTGCTATAGTTACCAGCGCTCAAAACACATTCGAAACAGCTTTTATTGAGCATTTGGTAAACAAAGGCGATTACCGCGAAGCAATTTTCCTGATTGATAAAAACAACTTAAAATTAAAAGGAGCACAAGCCGATTCGGTTTATTATTTCAAAGGATGGTCGCATTACTCAATAATGCAACTCGAAAAATCAGCAAAAGCTTTGCAAAAAGTTTCGGAGCAGTCGGTTTTCTATTACAAAGCGAGGTTCTTTGCGGCATACAATACCATACATTTGGGCAATTATGAGCAGGCAAACGCCATTTTGCAACAAACAAATGCCGAACAACATTTATACAAAAACCTTCGCACTTACCAACAATCGGGAATTGGGTTGTTAAACAAAGATTTCGCTGCTGCTGAAAAATACCTTGCTGTAACCGACAGCACATTGTCGCCACTTTACGAACCTCTTAAAAATCTAAAACTGATTAAAACCGAATTACAACAGCACAAAGCCAAATCGCCCTTGCTGGCAGGATTAATGTCGGCAGTTTTACCCGGTTCGGGCAAATTTTATGTGGGCAAAAAGGGACAAGCCATTTCAACCTTTATTGGTACTGTGGGGCTTGGGCTTATTACTTGGGAAAATTACAGAAAAGTAGGACTTGTAAACGTGAAAACCATATTTTTCGGGTCGGTATTTGCCGCCAACTATGTTTCAAATATTTATGGATCGGCCGTTGCCGCTAAAGTTGAAGAAAATGACTATCAGAATGTTATGCAAAACCAAATTCTTTTTAACCTGCATATTCCTTTGCGCAATATTTTCGAATAGCAGGGCTTCGGTACAAGCAGCCGACAGCTTATTCGAGGCAGGAAAATACTTTCAGGCAGCCATTGAATACGAATACCTGATTTTTACCAGCAACGATGCAATGCTCAGCAATAGCTACCGCTTAAAAAAAGCCCTCTGCTACAAACAAAGCGGCAACTATAAGCAGGCGGTTAACCAGCTACAAACCATTTACATACCCGATAAATCCCTAGTTCTATTTGCCGAGGTAAGTTATCAACATGCGCTATGTCTTTACCTAATAAACGATTACCAGAATGCCCTTTGGAAAATCGACGATTACTCGATGTGGGTAAGCGACTCAACATTGCTTGCAAGGTTTATGCCCCTAAAAGCACTGCTGTATAACGAAATACACCAATGGGACAAGGCACAAGCCGAGTTAATCAATTATGCAGGTTTTTTGCCCGATACCGAAAAGAACGATTTTGTTGAAACGGTTGAACAATTGTACAGCAAAAAGAACTTACCCAAAATTAAGAAAATTACTACCGCCGAACACCTTTCGCGCTACATACCCGGAGCAGGTCAAGCTTATGCCGGCAAACCCGGCGAAGGAGCGCTTAACTTCTTGATACAACTATCGTGTTTGGCATTTGGTGCCCACCAACTCAGTAACGGCTTTACTACGTTTCAGTTTTGGAATGCTTTTCCGTTTACCGGTTATTTGGGGGGAATTGGCATGCTCAGCAAAGTTTATGTCGGTGGAATTAAACGGGCCGGCATTTTGGCTGCCCAAGCCAATAACAAACAAATGGCAGCATTCAACCACCAAATAAACCATTTGGTAACAGAAACACTTGATGAATAATTTTTTTTTATTAGGCTGTAACTTTTAAAATAGCTGCACCGTCATACAGGCAGAAAATAATTTTAAAACAAATAGCCATGAGAACACTTATTTTACTTTTAGCCATTTTAATTATTCCTTTTCTTGTTAGTGCAAGTGCCGATTCACTTCAAAATGCAAATTCTGACTTTGAAGTGAATTGGCACTTGCACTAACA
>DAOSWJ010000406.1:0-2627 GCA_035380005.1 Prolixibacteraceae bacterium
GCATGATTGTAACAAAGAATGACAATGCTAACGGTACTCATAATGCTTGTAAATTTTTACGATTTTACTGTTTTTTATTTAAAATGCCAAAGCTTGGTCCATCCACGACCTTGTGCCTTTGTACATTGTTGATTTTGTTGCAATTATCGACGCTTTTTGTAAGGCTTCGGTAAACGTTTTACACCGAAAATAATACCATATAAAAGCACCGTGTAAAACATCTCCGGCCCCTAAAGAGTCAATAGCCTCTACCCTTTCGATTTTAATTTCGCATTCGTTGGTAATAATGCTCTCAAAACCACGCGATATGGCTACCTTTTTAACGCCCTGTTCCATTACATATTTTATGGTATCGGAGTAATTTTTGCAAGTAGGCGGAATAAAATTGGCCGAACAAATGGCTATATCGACATGAGGCAATATTGCCGGAATTTGAGGCTTCCAGCTTCCTCCGTCTAAAATAACCGGGATGCCGGCACTTTGGGCTCTTTGGCATAAAGGAACAGCTATTTCGGGGTAAAAACCATCGGAGAATACTGCGTCGTAGGAACCGATTTCAACACTTTCTAAATCGAAACCGATTTCAACATTATCGGGATGATGTGTTAAAATTGTGCGTTCGCTATTATTTATGTTGGTGATTATTGTGGCAATAATTGGCTGAAGGGCTTTTCCCTCAAAACAATCGATAAGCTTTACATTGCATGCTTTATAATCGTTATGGACAAACTCGGTAAAATGATTTTGCCCTACACAACTTAAAAAATGAGCTTCGCCACCCAACCGGGCAAAAGTAACAGCAGCGTTTGCTGCAGGACCACCGGCAGCTAAAATCGGCATTTCGGTTTTGTGCTTGGTATTGGGCAATGGAAAACCATCAAAAAAATATTGGATATCGATTGTTGTAAGGCCAATAAATAGTACACGCTTGTTCATTTTTCCGATTTTTTCGAAATAAAAAAACCCCGCCATTTTACCGACGGGGTTGCAAATATAGCTGAAAAGCTTAAGTATTCATTGCACCACAAACATTAATTACCTGTCCGCTAACATACGACGACAAATCGGACGCTAAAAACAAAGCAGTTTTGGCTACTTCTTCGGGTTGACCACCACGGCGAAGCGGTATATTAGCTTCCCAAGCTTTACGAACATCTTCGGGGAGCTGGTGAGTCATTTCGGTGATTATAAAACCCGGAGCAATTGCATTGCAACGAATATTACGAACACCAAACTCTTTGGCTGCCGACTTGGTAAAACCAATAATGCCGGCTTTCGACGAAGAATAGTTGATTTGATTGGCATTACCCGAAACACCAACTACCGAGCTCATATTTATTATGCTGCCTTTTCCTTGTTTCCACATTACAGGCTGAACTGCTTTAGTGAAATTGAATATCGATTTAAGGTTTACTGCAATAACTGCGTCCCATTGCTCTTCGCTCATCCTTTTCAATGCTCCATCTTTTGTTATTCCGGCATTGTTAACAAGTGCGTCAATTTGACCAAATTCTTTAGCAATATTGGCTACAACTTGTTGTGTTTCTTCAAAGTTTGCAGCATTCGATGCATAACCTTTTGCTTTTACGCCCAAAGCAGCTATTTCTGCTTCGGTATTTTTCATGTTATCGTCTTCAAATAAATCGGTAAATGCAATGTTGCATCCTTCTTGAGCAAAACACAAGGCAATGGCTTTGCCTATTCCTCGGCTTGCCCCTGTTACTATTGCAGTTTTTCCTTCGAGTAATTTCATTTGATTAATGTTTTATAAATTATTGTTTCTGAAATGATTATAACAGCAATTATTTAATGGCTCCACACTCAAACTTGTGACCATTTATGTTGAATTCGTTTTCGAACGGAGGCAAATGTAATATTATTCAATAAAAAACAAAGAATTGTACCGGCTCCGATTTCACCCATTACAAACATCAGAACCTTGTAAATCGGATAAATACAGTTACCGGAAATATGCCTTTTAAAATCTAAATATCAGTTATTTATGACGCTTATCTCAAAACTGTTTTTGTAAAATAATTATATATCAACAACAGATGTTTATTGGCATCTAAACTGCCGAAAAGTAGAATGAGCAGTAACATTATTCGACAAATTGAAACAAGCATGACCAAATCTCATTTGAGTTCCATCAGTACGAAGAGTTGATAAATGGGTGGCCTTTCGATCCAAAAGATATTCAGTATATTAAAAAATTTGTATGGATGAAATATTTTATCAAATTTGCATTTCGAAAATTCAACATAAACAGCAAATAATGATCGATCAGCAAACCATTTGTGCCATCAGTACTGCTTCAGGAACAGGGGCAATTGCAATGATTAGGCTTTCGGGGAACAATGCACTTACTATAGCCGACAGTATTTTTCGTTCGGTAAAAGCATCCAAAAAGCTTGATCAGCAAAAAGGCGGTACTTTTCATTTTGGTACAATATGCGATAATAACAACGAAATTGTTGACGAAGTGATTGCAGCTGTTTTTAAAGCGCCCCATTCGTTTACGGGCGAAAATATGGTTGAGATATCGTGCCACGGGTCAAGTTACATTCAGCAAAAGGTGCTCCAACTGCTAATCGACAATGGTGCCCGTATGGCCAAGCCCGGAGAAT
>DAOSWJ010000407.1:0-2625 GCA_035380005.1 Prolixibacteraceae bacterium
AAGCTGCATATCAAATTACCGAATACATGATTGAGCGAGGTTATAAGAATATTGTACACTTGGCAGCGCCACTTAACCTCGATATCGGTTTAAAACGAAAGATGGGTTTCAGAGATGCGCTTATCGATAAAGGTTTAAAATACGACGAAAGCCAGGTTATTTTGGCCGATAAATTCGAAGAAGCTCAGCAAAAGCCGTAAGCCAAATTATTCAACAAGGTAATGTGCCCGACGGTATTTTTGCTGTTAATGACTTAACGGCGTTGGGTGCAATGCGAGCATTAAAAAAGTTCAATTATCAAATACCAAGCGATGTGGGTGTTGCCGGTTTTGGAAACGGCCAGAATGCTGAACTGACCGACCCGCCTTTAACAACTGTTAATCAGAACGGTTACAATATGGGAAAAAAAGCAGCCGAAATTATTTTGAAACGAATAACCCAAGGAGCCGAAAATTGTAAGGCACAAAAACACTTTATCGAGACCGAATTGGTGATCAGGGAATCGTTAAAGTAAAAATTTTCATTTTTTTTTATTTCTATTTAGCACCTTCCGCAAACGTTTGTAATATGACCTTTTCTGTTATTATTATGCTTAGTTGCCCATTTTAAAAGGCTTTGCGACTTTTATACATGTTGCTTTTTTGCTTTTCATTGCCTACTTTTGAACTCGTAATCACACTTCAAAATGCTTGGGCTCTCAATGTTCAAGCTGCATTTTCTTGTACGAACTTTGGCATGAAACTTTGTTTAAGTTGTTTCATGTAATTGTTTGATCAAATTAATCATACTAAAATGAGGAAAAAGCCCAGACTCAGTTTTTGGCAAATTTGGAACATGAGCTTCGGATTTTTAGGAATCCAGTTCGGTTTTGCCTTGCAGAATGCAAATGTTAGTCGGATATTCCAAACACTTGGAGCCGAAATCGACAATTTGGCCATATTATGGATTGCTGCACCAATTACAGGTTTAATTGTTCAGCCAATAATTGGCCATTACAGCGATAAAACCTGGACAAAGCTGGGCCGACGAAGGCCTTACTTTTTAGCAGGTGCAATATTGGCATCAATTGCTTTGTTTGTTATGCCCAATTCGCCCGCTCTTTGGGTGGCTGCCGGTATGCTTTGGATAATGGATGCATCGATCAATATTTCGATGGAGCCTTTCAGGGCTTTTGTTGGCGACATGCTTCCCAACCAACAACGAACAATGGGATTTGCCATGCAAAGTTTTTTTATAGGTATTGGCGCAGTAGTAGCTTCAGCATTACCTTATGTTTTAACCAACTGGTTCAACATTCCAAATACTTCGGAAGTGGCAGGCCAAATACCCCCATCGGTTAAATGGGCGTTTTACATTGGTGGTGCTGTGTTTTTTAGTGCTGTATTGGTTACTATCATTACAACAAAGGAGTATTCTCCCGACGAAATGAAAGCTTTTGATTCGGGGAGTGAGCTCGATGCAATGCCCGACGTTCAGCGCACCGATTTAATTGAAAAGCCGATAGCCAAATCATTGTTTTTTAAAGCTGGTGGTATTTTATCGGTATTGGGTGCAGTCATTGCGTTAATAACTTATTATTTCGAGCTCGAAAAAGAGCTTTACATCGTTGGGTTTATTTTGCTGTTTGCTGGTGTTCTCATGTTTTTATCGGTTTTGCTCCGAAATATTGGGAACGAAAAAAATGTTCTGGTTGAGGTTTTTTCCGATTTGTTGCGTATGCCCAAAACCATGCAGCAGTTGGCTGTTGTTCAGTTTTTTACATGGATGGCATTGTTTGCCATGTGGATTTATACCACAGCCGGTGTTACCAGCCATATTCTTAATACCAGCGATACACAGTCGGCATTGTACAACAAAGGAGCCGATTGGGTAGGTGTTCTGTTTGGTCTTTACAGCGGTGTTGCTGCATTGGTGGCTTTCTTATTGCCCGTATTGGCAAAATATACAAGCCGTAAATTCACTCACTTTGTTTGTTTGCTGATGGGTGCAGCCGGCTTGGCCTCAATTTATCTTTTCAACAACATCGATCATTTGTGGATACCGATGATCGGAATAGGGGTTGCTTGGGCTTCAATTCTTTCAATGCCTTATGCCATTCTTACCGGATCGCTGCCTTCGCATAAAATGGGTGTTTACATGGGTATTTTCAATTTCTTTATTGTGATACCACAAATTTTAGCAGCAACAATTCTGGGTTTTTTGGTTAAAGATGTTTTTAACGGTGAATCGATTTATGCACTGGTTTTTGGCGGAGCATCGATGGCCATTGCCGCAATAACCGTGCTTTTTGTGAAAGACAACGCAGCCCCCGAAGATTTATAATTTTAATTAAAGAGAAATAAAAATGCACATTAAAGCTTGTCTCTTCGATCTCGATGGTGTGATTGTCGATACCGCAAAATATCATTATTTGGCTTGGAAAGAACTGGCCGAAAGATTGGGTTTTGAATTTACCGAAGCCCAAAACGAAAGGCTCAAAGGAGTTAGCCGTATGGCTTCGCTCAACATTTTGCTCGAAATTGGAAACATTAGGGCCAGTGAGACCGAAAAGATACAAATGACCAACAACAAGAATAAACGTTATCTCGAATTTATTGAACAAATGCAACCCGATGAGATTTTGCC
>DAOSWJ010000408.1:0-2625 GCA_035380005.1 Prolixibacteraceae bacterium
TTACCATTGCCCGAAGTTGATGTACTTAACAGTGGCGGCGTATTGGAACAAAACCCTTATTACGACAACTAAACCATTAAGTGTTATTATTACAAAAACAGAACAAATACACATATTATGAAACAAATAAAATATAGTTTTCTGTGGGTGTTAATTATAGCAGTTGTTGCGCTGGCCAACAACCGTTGCGAATACCCTTACGAAAATGCAAGGGTTACCGATCAATTGCTCATTGGCGAATACCTTGAGCAACACCCCGACACGTTCAGTGTTTTTGCCCATATTCTCAATCAAACCAACAACATGGCATTTCTGAAATCGTATGGCGAATACACATGTTTTGCACCTACCAATAATGCATTTAGGGAGTATTTTTCAGAAAAAGGCTTAGTTAACGAAGATGCCAATAACGATGCTATTATCGATGCAGTGGCCAATTTAAACGATGCCGAACTTAAATCGCTCATAAGGTTTTATGTTATAAAAGGCGACACCATTAACTCCGAACAATTTATCGACGGACGAATGAGTACCCCTACCATGTACGGACATTACCTTACATACAGTACTGAATTCGATAACGGTCAACTTATCGAAATCATTAACAAAACAGCAATAATTGAAGATAAAGACATCAGCCTTTTGAATGGTATCATTCACTCTTTAAAAACAGTTATCGAACCCGAAAAACGAACCATAGCAGAATACATCGAAGACTTGGAAGGCTACTCGATATTTACCGATGCTTTAAAAGCAACCGGGCTTTACGACTCGCTGAATATTGAACTAAAACCTGGAGTTGATACCATTTGGCATACATTTTTTGCAGTATCGGATCAAGTTTTGAAAGCCGATGGTATAAACAATGCCGAAGCAATTGGCGAACGCTACGCCAACGAAAGTTTAAACCCTGAGCAAGCCCTTTACCTTTACATGGCCTACCATGTACTGCCAAAGCAATACCATTTTGTAACCGACCTTATTTCGGCACAAGCAGTTACCACATTGGCACCGGGTGAAGTACTTACCGTAAAATCGCAAGGCAACAATGTGCTGATCAACGACGATTTTTTTGCAGGTATTCACGAGCCCGGCTTTCTGATAAACCGAAAACAATCCGATCTAACTGTCGATAACGGGGTAATACATTTTATGGACGGCAACTTTTTTGTAAAAGTACGCTACCCATTTGCAGTTTACTGGGAAGTGACCGACCAACCCGAAATCAAAAAAATGCCGGGTGTATTTCGCAAAACCAGTGCCAACGGACTGGTAAACGGCCAACTTGCAAACATTAGCTGGGAACCCGAAGATGCAAAAATCGACTACGTAGTTGGAGCAGTGAACAGTGCTTACGGACACATACACAACGACTATTTGTCGATTTACCTAAGACCTGCCGTTGTTCAATCAATAAAATTCATTACACCAACCTTGGTAAAGGGATCGTACAAAGTTTGGATATGCATGCGTACGCAAATAGCCGATGTAGCCAGCAAAAACAGTCGTTTTTATGTTTATTTCAATGGCGAACAAACCACAAAAATTGTCGATAACCGCAAAAGCTATAGCTCAGGTTCGGGGCTATCGGATGGTGAGTTGAATTTAGTTGATGTAAAGATTTACAATTACGACCCAGGCAATTACACACCTGCCGACGAGACAGAAACTGCACTCAACGAAGTGATTACACAAGGCATTGCAAATAATTGGGCAGCCAATACCGGTCGTTACGGATCGCAACTTGCGGGTACTGTTATTGTTCAGGAAACAGGACCGCAAACCATTGAGTTTGTAGCTATTTCGGGAGGGGTTAACGCTCAGGTATGGCTCGACCAAATTCACTTTATCCCGGCCGACGAAGAACAAAACTGGCCAAGGGTGAACTGGAAAGATGGTTCGCTGGTGTACAAAGAAGATTTGGAAGCCGGTATTTTACCTAAATAAATAGTTGCTGTTTTAACAACACAAAACCATGTCGAAAAAAATTGAAAATATGAACAACTATAAAAATTTAATACTGATTTTCGTTTTACTTTTTGCTTTTGCATGCGAAAACCCTTGGGACGAACATGTAAAGGTGAACGAAAATGTATTACAGGAAACCATTGGCGATTACCTATCGGCCAATAACGATTTTTCTTCGTTTGTTAGCCTTTTGGAATCAACCGGCATGTACGAGTTGTTGTCGTCGTCGGTTATTTATACCGTTTGGGCGCCAAACAACGCTGCAATGGAGGCAGTAGATGCAAACTTGCTCGACACCGACGAAAAGAAAAAGCTTTTTGTACAAAACCACATTGCGTTTGGCAGCTTTTCGGCCAATTCCGACAAATCGTTTTCGCGAATAAAAATGCGTAGCGGCAAATTGCTCGATTACAATCCGAACGAAGCAAGCATCGATGGGGCAACTATTTTAACTGAACTCGAAGCCGAAGCACAAAATGGCACAATACAAATTATTGAAAAAGCTTTAAGCCCACGCTATTCAATTTGGGAACATATTGAATTGGAGGCCGCAGACAACAAATTCATCAACTTTTTGAATTCACTTACAACCGAAATATTTTACGAAGACTCATCTATTCAAATAGGTATTAACGAAAGTGGAAAACCGGTTTACGA
>DAOSWJ010000409.1:0-2610 GCA_035380005.1 Prolixibacteraceae bacterium
TAAAAAGCATTACGGCATTGCATCGGGCATAAATGCGACCATGCGCGTGTTTGGACAAACCTTAAGCATGATGATAGTAACAGTTTTTATTACAATGCTGATGGGCAACGAATCGATTTCGACAACAAATATTGGTTTGTACCTTAAAAGTGCTAAGCTGTATTTTGTTGTTTTTTCTGTTTTAAGCCTTTTGGGTATTTGGTTCTCGATTCAACGCGACAAAAAATAATTCCATCTTTTATTTTTCACAGCTTATCGTTAAAAATCACGCTTTTATCGAGTTTATTTTTAGAAGGCAATAAAAAAATTAAAAATTTGTTGCCAATTGTTTGCAGTATTTGCAACCCTTTAGATTTCATGCTGTCATTTTAAACTGGAATCAGAATTCATTGGGAACACAAAAAGACATACACGAGAAGCTGATTGTAGCAAGTAAACGAGGCGACAATCGTGCCAGGCGGCAGTTGTACGAGCTTTATGCACGCGCAATGTTCAATATCTGCTACCGCATGATGAATAATCGCGAGGATGCTGAAGATATTCTTCAGGATGCTTTTGTTCAGGCTTTTTCTAAGCTCGACAGTTTCAGGTACGAATCAACTTTTGGTGCATGGCTTAAGCGTATCGTAATCAATACCTGTATTAACGCTATTAATAAAAGGAAAGTTGATTTGTTGTTGACCGATGATATGTACTATTTCAGTAACCGTAGTGAAGAGGAAGAGCCCGAGTTACCTTTAACAGTAAAAGATGTTGAACGTGCAATGGAACAATTGCCCGAAGGTGGCCGCTTAATTTTTTCGCTGTATTTGCTCGAAGGTTACGATCATGTTGAGATTGCCGAGATTCTTGGTATTACCGAGTCAACCTCAAAATCTCAATTCATGCGGGCAAAACGTAAAGTTTATGAAATTCTAAAGGAAAAATATTATGAAGAAGCTTGAAGACTTCGTAAGGGAGAGAAGAGACGAATTTGATTCGAAGCTGCCATCGATGGAACTGTGGGAGCAAATAGAATCGAAGCTGGAGAAGAAGCATGCTCCCAAATTCAGCTTTTGGAAACTATCGGCATCAGTTGCTGCTGTGCTAATTATCGCATTGGTGGCTACTTTTTATATCGAAAGCCAACAAACAGGAATAAAGGGTTATGGCAGGGTAGCCGATCCCGAAATTGTTGAACTGCTCGAAACCGAAGCATTTTATGCCCGCAAGGTATCAACACATATGAAAGAAATCCATAAATGCTATGAAATTTACCCCGAGTTGAAGTTCGATATCGAATCTGATTTAAATGAACTCGATGTAATGTACCGCGAACTCAAAAACGATCTGAACGACAATATTCTCAACAGGGAAGTAATTGAAGCAATGATTCAAAATAACCGCATCAGGCTCGAAATGGTCGATAGGGTGCTTAATCAAATTAACTGCTAAAAAATGTTTGCTATGATAAAATATTCAAGAATATTGGTTAGCCTTACTGCAATATTTCTGCTAGTTACAGCAAGCAGTTTGCACGCTTGGGCACAGGTTTCCGAATCGAAACAGCTTACAAAAGGCTTTGGCGTTGATAAAAGCACCATAGTTGATATTAACAACAAATATGGCGACATAACACTTGAAACATGGGATAAAGACTCGGTGCTAGTTACAATTGATTATACAATAACCGAAAAAAATTACGAACGCCTGAGGAGTCGAAGCGAACAGTTGAGTTTCGAATTGTCGCGATCGGGGCACTATATTGTTGTAAATACAATAATTGGTGGAAGTAAAAATTTGCTGGTTGGCGAATTGAACCGATTCAAAGAAACCATCGGAATGGCCGATGCTCAAGTGCAAATAAATATAAGTGTTAAATTGCCCGATAACCTCGATCTGAGGGTGAAAAACAAATTTGGTAACATATTTATCGACGACTATAAAGGCGATATTACCATCGATATGTCAAACGGACGATTAAAAGCACATAACTTATTGGGATACTCGAACATACGTATCAGTTTCGGAGATGCAATTATTAATCAGATCGATTCGGGCCACCTCGAAGTTTTTTACAGCGATATGAACCTTACTACAGCTCGCAAACTTCGTATTACCAGCAAAACATCGAATATTACAATTACTGAAGTAACCCAAATGCTTGTGAATTCGAGCCGCGACGATTATCGAATCAGAATGATCACCGACTTCGAAACTCAATCCAGTTGGACCGACTTTTCGATCAACGAGTTCATTAGCAAGTCCGATATCCAAATGAATTACGGCGACTTAACCATTGAGCGTATTGCGCCATCGGTCGAAAAAATTTATATCGATGCGAAATCAACTAAAATCAACTTGTTTTTCGATATGAATGCCGATGTCAATTTTGATATAATTACCAACCGCGATATGGATTTGCCGCTCGATGCTAAGGTCGATTCAACCGAAAGGCTTAACGATAAAGAACAGATTATGCGATATGTTGGACGAACAGGAAAAATCGACCAACAAGAACCACGACTGATTATGAATACCAATGCGGCCGATATCAAAATTTTAAAACGATAAAATTTAAAAAAATATACTCATGAAAACCAACTTAAATTTATTCTTAGCAATACTATT
>DAOSWJ010000410.1:0-2606 GCA_035380005.1 Prolixibacteraceae bacterium
CAACTCTCTCGATGGAGCAAGTATCATTACTTGAATTTTTTTTTCGTTTTTATCGAGCAAATCAATCAATGGCAATAAAAATCCCAAGGTTTTTCCTGAACCTGTAGGTGATAACAATACTACATTGGCATGTTTTTTTATAGTTTGCAACATGTTCTGCTGCATATCATTTAACGAAGAAATATTAATTTGTTGAATTACTTTATCGATTGAACTCTGAATATTACCCATGTAGTATATATATAAATTTGTAAAATGACTAAAAAGCTTAAAATTATAATTCTATAATAATATCTTACCCACTGCAAAAGCTTTTTTTAACTGAGGTACATGCCAACCGTATAATGGGTTATTCGTTAAATCGATACGCTCAAGATTTTTAATTTCGGCATAATCGAGCGGAAGCAATTTGATGTTGTTATTGCTAAAATTTAGCGTTTTTATCGATGGGTGTTTACTTACAACCTTATAAAACGACTCAAGTTGGTTGTACTCCATATCGAGATTTTCGAGCGAAACCATTTCGTTTAACATTGCTGGTACTTCGCTTATTTTATTTTGTGAGAGGTTAAGCATTTTGGCACTTTTCAACATGGCCAACTGCGAAGGAAATGCTGACAACTGATTCATTTGCAAATCGATATTCTGAATTTTGTTGTCGGGGTTGAATGCTCCGCTGAATTTTTGAATTTTATTTGTACTCAATATCAGCTCATCTAAAACCGGTGCATTGAAAAACGATGCATCAATATTTGTTAGTTGATTGTTGCGAAGATTTATGCTTTTTAATTCATTCATTAATGAAAAATTGGCCAATGTAACCAATTGATTGTTCGATAAGTTTATACTTTCAATCTGAGTTAATTCACTAATTGACTGAGGTAAAGCTTTAAGCCGGTTATTGCTAAAATCGATTTTTGTTAAAAGCTTAAGCTTGCCAATATTTTCGGGCAAACGTTCAAGTTCATTGTTATTAATTTTAAGCTCTTTAATCTTTGTTAGCATACCAAAATCGTCGCCCAATTCTTTCAGCTTATTTTTTTCGGCTTTAAAAGTTTCAATGTTTACCAATTGACCGAAACCTTTAGGCAAATATTCAAGTTGGTTCCAATCCAAATCGAGACGCTTTAAATTGACCAAAAGAGGTAAATCGGCAGGTAACTCAACTATTTGGTTCGAAAATAAATCAAGTACTTCCAAATTTCTGAGCTTTGATATACTGTCGGGTAAAGCACTTATTTTATTTTGGGCAAGATTTACCGTTTTTAAGGCTTGGCAATTGTATATAACACGATCGACAATTTGAATTTGATTGTAACTTAAATCAATCACCTCGAGTTTTTGGGCAAGAGATATGTTCTCGGGTACTGTTGAAAAGCTATTATTACTCAAATAAAGCTTTTGTAATTTCTTCAATTGAAATAATTCGTCGGGTAATTCGCTTAACTGGTTATAACCCAAATGCAAAACTTGTAAGTTTTTAAAACGAGTAATCGATTTTGGTACTTCGCTCAATTTGTCGTTTTCAAGTTTAAGGATAACAACATTAGGAGCATTGGCCAATGCTTCATCCAAGGTAGTATATATAGTTTGACTTGCAAGTTCTTGTTCTGTTTTTAAAAGGCTTGTACTGGCACAAGCATTCATCAAAACGACCACTATTACAAACAATATTAACTTATGTATTTGTCTCATTTTTAAATACTTTTGATTTTATTAGGTATAAACTGAGTTTTATTTGAATTTTTTCGATATAAATTTCAAGCAAAGTATTATGGTTGATATATTCGCTATCGATTACACATTCATCGTATTGGGTAAGATTATTCCATTCAATTACTTTTTTGAGCATAGTTGTGTAGGCCTCTCCATTTTCGGAATACTTGTCGAGCAAGCTTATCAATTCAAACACATCGTCGGTGTGGTAACGTTTTTGTCGAAAATTTCGGTAAGCATTGTGGCGGCCAATAGTTAAATAATAATGGTTAACCGACTCGGCAATTGAAGGATATTTCTTTACAAATATTTTTTGGTCGCCCCTGTCGAACATCGATTTTTGTGCGTTCTTGTCACCTGAAACACTCCATACTCCAAATAGGTTATTGCCCTCGGTAGCAAAACGCGACATGCCCCACCCCGATTCAATTATTGCTTGTGCCAATACCAAGCTTGTAGGATGAGGTTTTAACCTTACCAACAGATTCTCGTACGATTTGGCACGGTACAATTCCATCAAACTATCGGCAAAAGCAATTTCAACAGCCGACAATTTTATATTTTTTTCCAGTTTTTTTATCAATCGCTCAACCTTTTTGCTTTTATGCGAAATATCATATTGAGCAATTAAAATAGCAGGGAGCACCTGATTAACAAATTGTTGCTTACGCTGCTGCGTTGTTGCAAAAACATCAATAAGCAACGAATCGTATAAAACAGGCTTTACATTTGGAATTGTAACTTGAATAATATCTTTTGACGATTTTGGATGCACGTTTATAATATTGAGTTTTTCGGGAACTTTTACCAAATTTAATCCCGAGATCCCCAAAAAGAATAAAGCAATTAAAACAAAAACCAATTCCGTTTTACGCACAAACTAAGTTTTA
>DAOSWJ010000411.1:0-2597 GCA_035380005.1 Prolixibacteraceae bacterium
ATGTTCATGCTCATAGGCATTTCGCCCGAAATGACCCAAGTAGTTTACCGTATTGGCGATAGTGTAACCAACATTATTTCGCCAATGATGTCGTATTTTGCACTTATTGTGGCCTTTATGCAGAAATACGAGCCCAAAGCAGGTATAGGCACCATTATTGCCACCATGCTGCCCTACTCCATCGTATTCCTGATAGTATGGACAATTATTTTGGTAATTTGGATGGTACTGGGCTTACCCATTGGCCCCGATGCACCGTTAAGTTATCCGGTAGGTTAAGAAAACTATGAACGAAAAAACTGAAAATATAATCGCTTCGCAAAAAGCATTTTATGCAAGTGGCGAAACCCGGAATATCCAATTCAGGATTGAAAACCTGCGCAAGTTCAAAGCCGCCATACAAAAGTACGAAAAGGAAATTACCGATGCTTTGCACACCGATTTGCACAAGTCGTACCACGAGGCATTCCTTACCGAAATTAGCATAGTTACTCAGGAAATCGACATTCATATTAAACACCTTCGGCGTTGGGCAAAACCTAAACGTGTTGCTACACCGATTTATTTATGGCCATCTACAAGCCACATCATTTTTGAACCTTTGGGTGTTTCTTTAATTATTGCACCGTGGAATTATCCGTTTCAATTGCTGATGAATCCATTGGTTGGCGCTATATCGGCAGGCTGTTGTGCCACATTGAAACCATCGCCATATACACCAACAGTTGCAGCAGTAATGGACAGGTTGATCAAAGAAACCTTTCCCGAACAATACATCGCATTGGTACAAGGCGACCGTAAAGTGAATACTTTTTTACTCGTACAGCGTTTCGATGTGATATTTTATACGGGCAGTCCTGATGTGGCAAAGGTGGTAATGCAAGCCGCTGCTAAAAACCTTACGCCGGTGATTCTCGAGTTGGGCGGTAAAAGCCCCTGCATTGTCGATGAAAGTGCAAACATTGATATTGCCGCCAAACGCATTGCCTGGGGGAAAACCATTAACGCCGGGCAAACCTGCATTGCCCCCGATTATTTGTTTGTACATAAAAACGTTAAAGCCGAATTACTTGAGCGAATTGCATTTCACATTGGCCAATTTTTTGGCACCAATATAAAAGAAAGCAAATACTATCCGCGTATTGTAAACGAAAAGGCCATGCAAAGGCTCGAAAAGTTGATGCAACATGGGCAAATTGTTTTTGGTGGCGAAACCGACCCTAAAGAACGCTACATTTCCCCAACCATTATCGACAATATTGAACCCGATTTTCCGATTATGCAGGAAGAAATTTTTGGACCTATTTTGCCGGTTATGGAATTCGACAACATCAACAAAGTGTATGAATACATCAACCAAAATGAAAAACCTTTGGCTTTTTATTATTTTGGAAAAAACAGCCATGCCAGCAAAGTACTGGCACATACTACATCGGGGGGAGCCTGCATAAACGACACCCTAATGCACATTACCAACCATAAGCTACCCTTTGGCGGTGTTGGCAACAGCGGCATGGGCAAATACCACGGACACGAAAGTTTTTTGGCATTTAGCAACCGAAGGGCAACAGTAAACACACCCACATGGATAGATATGCCATTTAAATATGTGCCTTTCAGGTATTTTAAGCTGATAAAGAAAATTCTTAATTTTTAGCGATTACTACTTCGCCATGGCAATCGCTTTCAGTTCTTTGGGCATTTTTTCGATAGCATAACGCAGGGCGGTACGGGGCATTACAAATTTATTCGACACCACATAATCGAAAACAGCTTGTTGGTGCTTATCGGCAGCAACTTTTAGCATCCAACCGTAGCCTTTTTGGACCAGATCATCTTTATCGAGCAATAAAATATTGGCAATTTCAAATACATCGGGCAGAAACAATCCTTTTCGGGCAGGAACGATCAGCGAAACTGCGGCAGCACGCCTGGCCCAACGGTTTTCCGATTTAGCCAGTTTTTTTAGTTCAACCAAATATTTTGGGTACATTTCGATGAATTCGCCAACAGTGTGGTTGCAAAGCGTATCGCAGGTAGCCCAGTTACTCACATAACTGTTTATCCATCTTTCGAAAACCAAAAAATCGATTGGTTCGTATTGTTTATGCACGTAATACGACCATTGGCAGGCAATAATGCTTTCTTCAAAATTGCCTGATTGAAATAATCTTTCACAAACCTCAAAAACTTCTTCCTTCGAAACTAAAGCAGTTTTGTTATAAACTTCTTTGCTGATTTTCGCAACAAGCGGCATTTTTACACCATAGGATGAAATCTCTTCCTTAAAAAAACGTTCGCCTTGAATGCGTGTTTTTTCGTCGGCAGCATTTTTGAGCGCAGTTTTGATTTGATTGATGATGCTTTGCATAAACTAATTTCACTGCTAATAAAAACTATTTTATATTCAAATAATCCTCAATAGTCATTATTAAATCTTGCTTGATAATCTTATTAAGAAGTCCACGGTCAATTTTTTCATGACCATGATCAGGAATTACGGTTGTTCTACCATCGGGATGTTGAAAAAATTTATGACTTCCTTTTTGACGTTTTTGATGAAAGCCTAATCCCAAAAGTATTTTAATCAATTCTTT
>DAOSWJ010000412.1:0-2587 GCA_035380005.1 Prolixibacteraceae bacterium
GGCGAACCTTCGTTGTTCCATTTGGTAATTCGTACAATATTTTCGGTTTGAAACTGCACATTTACACTCAAATTGTTCATTTTGAATTGGACACCGTTTTCAATGCCAATCACTTCGGTTTTTGGTTGATTACAAGCGCCAAGCACAAATATCGATGCCACAAAAAACAATTGACAAAATACTTTCATATTTTACTTTTCATTGGTTTAAACAGAATAACGAAAATAACCATCAAACAATAAAGGCTAGGGTACTTATTGTATGACATTGGCAGCTGATATGTCAAATATAAAAAGTATCGAAATATCAATAACAACATCACTTTTTGCAATACATACCCCTCTATTTTAAACAAATTAGCATGATAAAGCTTATTCAATTTTCGGATATTTGGTGTTTGAAATTAGTATTTACCATTAACCTAATTTATTGAATTATGAAACTGAAACTATTTTTGGCAATTTTCCTTACAACATTCTCTTTTACGTTTTTGCTTGCACAAAAAAGCAAAACATACACAGCTGAATCAGTAAACGGGCAGCTCAAATTGAATGTTGAACTTGGCGAAAATATCAACTGGTCGGTAACACTCGATGGTCAGCAAATTATAGCCCCCTCGGCCATCGCATTAGAGCTGAGTAATGGCGAAATACTGGGCAAAGCGCCCAAAGTAATTTCAGTTAAAACCACCAATATCGATCAAACTTTTAAAACACATTTATACAAACGCAATACTGTTGAAGATGTGTACACACAACTGAACATTAAACTGAAAGGAAACTATGCACTTACATTCAGGGTTTACAACGATGGAGTGGCTTATCGTTTTGAGACACAACACAAAAACGAGCTAACCATTAAAAACGAAACAGCCAATTTCAACTTTACAGCCGATCACAAAGCTTTTATACCATACATGTGGGATTACCGTGGCGGGCAAAAATTCAACCACTCGTTTGAAGCACTATACCGTGAACAACACATTTCAGAATTTGCTACCGACTCGCTAGCCTTTTTGCCTTTGTTGGTCGATTTGGGCAATGGCAAAAAAGTAGTGATACTCGAGGCCGATTTATATGACTACCCGGGTATGTACCTCAACATGAACAGCACAAAAAAAGGCTTTATGGCCGAATTTGCCCCCTATCCTATCGAATTCGAAATGGGCGGCTACATCAACATGAACGAAATACCTACCAAGCGTGCCAATTTTATTGCCAAAACAGCAGGAACACGAACTTTTCCATGGCGTGCTGTAGTCATCAGCAAGTACGACAAAGAATTGCTCGACAACGATATGGTACAAAAATTGTCGCCTGCTTGTGCAATTGATGATCCATCGTGGATCAAACCAGGTTTGGTAGCTTGGGATTGGTGGAACGACTGGAACATTTCGAAGGTTGATTTCCGTGCCGGTTACAACACTTCTACGTATAAACATTATATCGATTTTGCAGCTGAGAACAATTTGCAATATATAGTAATGGACTGGGGATGGTCGAGCAAAACCGATTTGTTTGAGCTTACCGAACCCGAAATTGACCTGCAGGAGATCATTGATTACGGTAAGTCGAAAGACATTGGCGTTGTGTTGTGGGCATCGTGGTATGCAGTAAAAACCCAAATAAATGAGGTGTTTCCCCACTATGCCAAAATGGGTGCAAAAGGTTTTAAGATCGATTTTATCGATCGCGATGATCAGGTAGCTGTTAAAACACTTTACGACATTGCCAAAAAAGCAGCAGAATACAAAATGATTGTCGATTATCATGGGGTATTTAAACCTACCGGATTGCATCGCACCTATCCCAATGTGGTAGGTTACGAAGGGGTAAAAGGCCTCGAAAATTTCAAATGGGCTACTGAAGACCAGCCACGCTACACGGTAAGCATTCCGTTTATCCGACAAATGGCCGGGCCAATGGACTACACCCCCGGAGCCATGCGCAATGCTACCGAAGCTTATTATCACCCCAACAATTCGATGCCCATGAGCATGGGTACACGTTGCCATCAGCTGGCCATGTACGTAATTCACGAAGCACCATTCCAAATGCTGGCCGACAACCCGACCATATACCGCAAGGAGCAGGAGTGCACCGATTTTATTGCCAAAATACCAACCGTTACCGACCAAACGGTTGCTTTAGATGGCAAAGTTGGCGAATATGCAGCCATTGCACGACAAAAAGACGGAGTGTGGTACATTGGCGCAATGACCAACTGGACTGCCCGTGAACTTACCATCGATTTCGGGTTTCTGGAAACAGGAAAATTTACCGCCGAGGTTTTCAGAGATGGCATTAACGCCCACCGAGATGCCACCGATTATAAAAAGGAAATAATTGAAATAAGCGCGAACGATAAAATTACTATAAAAATGGCTCCCGGTGGTGGCTGGGCTGCTCGCTTGCTAAAAAATGAATAAATTTAATTACGAGACAAACTAGTGACTTTTTTTACATTTCAGGTCTATAGCTGTAATTATTACCGGCAATAAATCTATATTAATTCACTGTTGTCCGATAAAAATTTAAGAGAAGGAAGACCATAAAATCTTCCTTTCTCTTTTTTAGTAGTTTTGTTT
>DAOSWJ010000413.1:0-2579 GCA_035380005.1 Prolixibacteraceae bacterium
CATGCCCAACATGCCAACGTTAAGTGGATGATCGGACGGCAAAGCACTGTTTCCTAAAATTGTCCATGCTGCTGGTATGCCGGTTTTTTCCAAAAAAAGCTTTAGTTCTTCTTCGGCTTGAGAAAGTATAATGCCTTGGCCGAACATTAAGAATGGTTTTTGAGCTTTATTGATTGCCTCGGCAGCTGCTTCAACCTGTGCCATATCTATAGCTTGATAAGGCACATAGCTTCTTACTTTTGTGCATTTTTCGTATTTAAAATCGATCATTGCAAATTGAGCGTCTTTGGCAATATCGATCAAAACCGGGCCGGGTCTGCCAGTACGGGCAATGTAAAAAGCTTTTGCCATTACTTCGGGTATTTCGTCGGCCGAAGTAATTTGGTAATTCCATTTGGTAATGGGCATACTCATGCCAACAATATCCGATTCCTGAAACGCATCGGTTCCCAACAGGGGTGATGCAACCTGACCGGTAATGCAAACCATTGGAGTGGAATCAATCATTGCATCGGTTATGCCTGTAATGAGGTTGGTGGCTCCGGGTCCCGAAGTAGCAATACATACGCCTACTTTACCCGATACCCTTGCGTAACCCTGAGCGGCATGTGCTGCTCCTTGTTCGTGACGTGTTAACACATGGTGTATAGTGTCTTGGTGATCATACAGGGCATCGTAAACGGGCATAATTGCTCCACCCGGATAACCGAATATTGTTTCAACGCCTTCTTCTATTAGTGATCGGATCAACGCTTCAGATCCTGTAATGTTTTCAGCCATAATATTTACATTTAAAAAGTGTGTTTTTGTTTTTTACTAAACAACGCTATTTTTTATATTATTCGAATTGCGCCTTTATCGGCCGACGAAACCATGCTTGCATAAGCTTTAAGTGCTTTGCTAACTTGTCGGTCGCGTATTGGTTTAAATGCATTGTTGCCTTTGGCAATTTCCTCATTTCTACGCTTTTCAAGTTCATCGTTGCTAATTAATACATTTATTTTACGAGCTGGAATATCAATTTCAATCGGGTCGCCATTTTTGATAAGGCCAATTTCGCCGCCGGCAGCTGCTTCAGGCGAAACATGGCCAATTGAAAGGCCCGATGTACCACCCGAGAAACGTCCGTCGGTTACAAGTGCACAAGCTTTATCGAGTCTAACAGCTTTTATGTACGAAGTAGGGTAGAGCATTTCCTGCATGCCCGGGCCACCTTTTGGGCCTTCGTACAAAATAAACACCGCATCGCCGGCTTGAACTTCGCTGCCTAAAATTCCGTTAACAGCAGCTTCTTGTGAATGAAAAACTTTGGCTTTTCCGTTAAATTTAAAAACCGAAGGATCAACACCAGCTGTTTTGACGATGCAGCCGTCTTTGGCAATATTGCCAAACAGAACGGCGAGTCCTCCTTCCTTATTGTATGCATTTTCGAGATTGCGGATACACCCTTTCGTGCGGTCAGTATCCAACTCTTTATATTTGTTTTCTTGCGATCCCATTATCAAGTTGGGACGGTAGCCCGGTGCTGCTAAATAACGCTCAATGGCTTTTGTGGTAACACTTTTGCGCATTATATCGAATTGGTCGAGTGCTTCGGCCAATGTAAGCTGATCGACACGGTTAACACTTGTGTCGAGCAGACCGGCCCTGTCAAGTTCACCTAAAATTCCGATAATTCCACCAGCCCTGTTAACATCTTCCATGTGGTATTGTGAGCTTGGGGCTACTTTGCAAATATTGGGGATGCGTCTCGACAGTTCATCGATATCTTTCATAGTGAAATCAACTTCGGCTTCGCTGGCAATGGCTAAAAGGTGCAAAATGGTATTTGTGCTGCCGCCCATTCCTATGTCAAGTGTCATGGCATTCATAAATGCTTCGCGGGTAGCAATTTTACGTGGCAGCACTTTGTCGTTGCCATTATAATAGTAATCTTCGGTAATTTTAATAATCAGGTCAGCAGCTTCGTTGAAAAGTTCTAAACGTTTTGCGTTTGTTGCAACAATGCTTCCGTTGCCAGGCAGTGCCATACCGAGGGCTTCGGCAAGGCTGTTCATTGAGTTGGCTGTAAATAAACCCGAACATGAGCCACATGTTGGACAGGCATTACGTTCAACTTTGTAGATTTCTTCTTCCGATACACTGTCATCAACTGCCATAACCATTGCATCAACCAAGTCGAGCTTTTTATCGTCAACTGTACCAGCTTCCATTGGGCCACCCGAAACAAAAATTGCAGGGATATTTAAACGCATGGCTGCCATTAACATTCCGGGAGTGATTTTATCGCAGTTCGAGATGCAAATCATGGCGTCAACCATGTGAGCGTTACACATGTATTCAACACTGTCGGCAATCAAGTCGCGCGATGGGAGCGAATACAACATTCCATTGTGACCCATAGCAATACCGTCGTCGATAGCAATTGTGTTGAATTCGGCTGCAAAACATCCTTTTTCTTCAATTCGTTTTTTAAGCATTTGCCCAACTTCGTGAAGGTGAACATGCCCCGGAACCATTTGTGTAAAGGAGTTTACGATGGCAATAATAGGTTTTTTAAACTGCTCTTCGGTCATTCC
>DAOSWJ010000414.1:0-2576 GCA_035380005.1 Prolixibacteraceae bacterium
GTATTGTAATACCCCCTGCTTATGTGCGAATAGGTTTGCCCAATTTGTTTACCTTCTTTTTTCTTGTAATAATCGAGCAACAAGGGGTCGTCGGCTTCAATAATTTCATCTTTTGCGTGCGACATGCTCACATCGGCCCATACCCTTAGTTGGTTGGCAAATGTTTTATTGCTCTTGAGCTGAACTTCGTAACCTTTAACCCTTACCTCGCCAATGTTGGCAATTGGAGGTGTGCCGCCAAAATACGAAGGCACCGAACGGCTCGAACCTTCCAATAAAATATCGGTACGGTAATCGTTAAAAATATCGAAGTTACCCGACAGCAAACCATCGAAGAAGGCAAAGTCGGCACCGAGGTTGGCTTTGGTCACTTTTTCCCAGTGAATATCTTCGTTACCAATTTTCGATTCTTTCCACCAAACATAGGGGCTACGGTCGTTGGCTGTTTTACCCAGAGCCGAAACATCGCCATAAGCCCATTGTGTCATGTACAACCAGCGATCGCGAACGTTGTCGTCGCCCACTTGTCCGTACGAAACCCTAAACTTGAACATATCAATGAATTCAAGGCTTTTCATAAAACCTTCTTCGCTGATCATCCAGCCCAGAGCACCCGATGGGAAAAAGTCGAAGCGGTTATTGGGACCAAATTTTTCGGAGCCATTGTAAGCACCATTAAATTCGGCAAAATATTTCGAAGCATAATTATATGTAGCACGAAATACCCAGTCTTCGCGGAAATGCTCGAACTCGCTACCGGTTGCAAATTTATCGCGGCTAAATAAACCCATCGCGGTAACATCGTGTGCACCAAATTTTTTGGCATAATCGATCTGTGCCTGATAAAATAATTTGCGGAAGGTATCCCAGTTTTGCACTTCGTCGCTACGGGTACTCCAACGAGTAGGAATCCAATCGAATTGGTTTTGACCTAAATACTGACTATAGGTAACTTCGCCGGTAAACGGATCGACATATTTTTGTTGTGCATTGCCATTATCGTAAACACCACCACGCGAAACAAACTTGTTATCGAACGAAAGGGTACCTTTCATACTTAAGCCATCCAAAATCATTTTAAGATCTTGCTTAAGTGTAAAATCGGTATTTATGCGTGTAGTTGTTGTTTTTCGCACCCCGTTGTTGGCCATTGTTAAAGCCGAGTTAACGGTCGAAACCTCGTCGGGTGGGTAAAAGCCCCACGATCCGTCGGGATAGTTTGGCAGATACACATCGGGTGGCGAGCTGTAAATACTTTGCCAAATGCGATATTCCCACGAATCCTGGTTCCAGGTATCTTGCCTTACACCATACGAACCGGCCAAATTTGCCGTAAGAACAGTGGTTGATGTAAGGTTAAAATCGAGGTTACTGCGTACGTTAATCCTATTGAAACCATAACCCGGATCGTATGTTTTATTATTTTCCAGTTTGCGTAAAATATCGGCCTCGTACAAATAATCCATCGATGTAAAATATTTAACGAAATCGGTTCCACCAGCAACGTTCAAATTGGTATTGTACGACATGGCAAAGTCTTTAACCAGCACATCGGCCCAATCGACGTTAGGATAACGCTCAGCTTCTTCCTGCGAGGCAGGGTTGCGGTACTTGTCGAGTTCGCCATAAGGCATGTATTCGTCCCACGACGAAGGGTACATGGCCAACTCACGTTCAATGGCTTCGTTACGCACCCTAAGCGCATCGTACGAATCGTATTTACCGGCCAAACGCGATGGCACTTTCATGGTTGCGTTGGCACTTACCCGAATGTCGGCTTTGCCTTCTTTACCACGTTTAGTAGTGATAAGAATTACACCGTTAGCCCCTTTTACACCAAAAACTGCTGTAGCCGATGCATCTTTCAAAACCGAAATATTTTCGATCGAACTGATATCGACACTGCTCATTTCACGTTCAATACCATCGACCAAAATAAGCGGCGTACTATTGTTCCATGTACTTTGCCCGCGAATGAAAATGATTGGATCTTCGTCGCCCGGTGTTCCTCGGGTTGAAAGGGTAATAACACCCGGCAGGTTACCGGTTAAGGCTGCACCAACACTCGATACACCACCAGTGCGTTCAAGTGTTTCGCCCTTTGTTTGGGTAATTGCACCTACCACACTTTCTTTCTTTTGCTGGCCGTAACCAACAATCACTGTTTCGTTAAGGTAAATGTTTTCATCTTTTAAGGTTACCGTTACAAAATCGCCGCCCGAAGCTTCAATTTCGGCAACTTGCATACCTATAAACGAAACCTGTAAAGTTTGCTTACCCGACGGAATTTCCAACGAAAAATCGCCATTCACATCGGTAACAGTACCTACCGAGGTGCTTCCCTTCAGTATTACTGTAGCGCCAATAACCGGATCTTTCCGGTCGTCAATTACTTTCCCCCTGACCAGGTCCCCAGCTTGTGCCAATACTGATGTATTGTAGAACAAGGCTAACAAAAGGAACATCACCGACAGGTAAAAACTTGGTTTGTTGCTCATTATGATTTAAGTTTAATTAATAGTTATAGCTCTCTTTAATGTTATTTTGAACACAGTTTGAAATTTGCTTGGTCGATG
>DAOSWJ010000415.1:0-2570 GCA_035380005.1 Prolixibacteraceae bacterium
GCTAAAAAAGTGGCTTAAAAATTTTGAAATTAACAGAGTATATGACTATTGACTTAAATTATGAAACAATATCTCGATTTATTACAACATGTTCTCGATAACGGTATTAGGAAAGACGACCGCACCGGAACAGGAACCATTTCTACTTTTGGATACCAAATGCGTTTTAACCTGCAAGAAGGTTTTCCGGTGGTAACCACTAAAAAGTTGCACCTAAAGTCAATTATTCACGAATTACTTTGGTTTTTGAAGGGCGATACCAATGCCAAATATTTGCAGGACAACGGCGTACGAATTTGGAACGAATGGGCCGATGAAGATGGCGATTTGGGACATATATACGGCTTTCAGTGGCGCTCGTGGCTCGATTACAAAGGTGGTTCGGTCGATCAGATTACCGAGGTGGTGAACATGATTAAAAATAATCCAGATTCGCGCCGAATTATTGTAAGTGCCTGGAATGTTGCCGATTTGCCCAATATGAACCTGCCGCCCTGCCACGCATTTTTTCAATTTTATGTGGCCAATGGCAAATTATCGTGCCAGTTGTATCAGCGCAGTGCCGACTCATTTTTGGGCGTTCCGTTCAATATTGCATCGTATGCTCTGCTTACCATGATGATGGCACAGGTTTGCGACCTCGAACCCGGCGATTTTGTTCATACCTTTGGCGATTTGCATATTTACACCAACCATTTGGAACAGGTAAAACTCCAATTGAGTCGCGAACCCTATCCGCTGCCCCAAATGAAGATAAACCCAAATGTGAAAAGCATATTCGATTTCAAATACGACGATTTTGAGCTTGTAAATTACCAGGCACATCCGCATATAAAAGGCGAAGTGGCGGTATAGTAAAGTCATTAGTCAGTAGAAATTAAGTTATTGGAAAATATGTAAGTTTCAATAACCTACTGACTACTGACTACTGACTTACTGACTATTGACTATTGACTAATGACTATTGACTAATGACTTATGAAAACAAACAACAACATATCAATAATAGTAGCTATAGCGCAAAACTTTGCCATTGGCAAGAACAACGACTTACTGTTTCATTTACCCAACGATTTGAAACGATTCAAAGAGATAACCACGGGAAAGACGCTTATTATGGGGCGCAATACACTGCTGTCGTTGCCCAAATGGCCACTGCCCAATCGTAGGCACATTGTAATTACCGATCGCCCCGATGATTGTTTTGAAGGTTGCGAAGTGGTGTTCTCCATCGACGAGGCTATTGAAAAAGTGAAAAATGAAACCGAAGCCTTTATTATTGGAGGTGGTATGGTGTACCGTCAGTTTTATCCGTTGGCAAATAAACTGTACCTCACATTGGTACATAAAGATATGGATGCCGATGTATTTTTTCCTGAAATTAATTACAGCGATTGGCATGAGCAACAACGCGAAGATCATTACGATGAAAAAAATGACTTTAACTACTCGTACATAGATTTAATAAGGAAATAGAAATATTACAGATTCCAAATTCCAAGTTTAACTACGCTTCACTACGTTGATCTGCGCTTCGCTCCGATTCAGGTTTCAGGTTTCAGATTCCAAAATTTCTCAATTTCCCATCATTCCATATTTCCGATTGGGAATAGAATAATAATTGGAACAAAATGGAAATTTGTTTTTCGATTTTATTGGCACAGCTATTGCAACACTAGTTGCCCACAATTAAAAATAAGCTGATAAGACACTCTGTCAGCTTTGAAACAGACTAATTACTTATGGGAGAAAATAAGATTAACGAAAATAAAGGCTTTCTATTCACTGGGTTAAGCGATAATGATTCGGGTTTTGTGCCCATTATGGCCGATGGTGGCGAGGATGAATTGTTTGTCAGGAATTTGCCCGACGAACTGCCAATTTTACCATTGCGCAACACCGTTTTGTTTCCCGGAGTGGTTCTGCCTATCTCTGTTGGGAGGTCGAAATCGCTAAAGCTTATTCGCGAAGTTTATAAGCGCAACGGCGTGTTGGGAACACTTGCCCAACTTAACCCCGATACCGATGATCCGGGCTTGGCCGATTTGTACAAGGTAGGAACGGTGGCCAAAATATTGAAGATTCTTGAAATGCCCGATGGCAATACAACGGTTATTATTCAAGGAAAACAACGCTACGAGTTGCTCGATTTTGTTGCCGAAGAACCTTATCATGTTGCAAGAGTAAAAAACTTGGTCGATGCACGTCCAATTGGCGAAGCAACTGAGTTCGAGGCTATTGTTGAATCGTTGAAAGATATTGCCATCAAAATTGCTAAATACTCGATCAATGTTCCGCCCGAAGCAACTTTTGCAGTTCGAAATATCGAAAACCCGGTATTCCTGATCAATTTTGTGTGTTCAAACTCGAACATTAAAGTTGATGAGAAACAAGGTTTGCTCGAGCTCGACAGTTTAAGCGAGCGTGGCATTCAGGCCATTTCGTTTTTGGTGCGCGAGCTGCAAATGCTTGAACTGAAAAGAGACATCCAATCGAAAGTGAAAACCGATATGGACCAGCAACAACGTGAATATTTGTTGCATCAGCAAATGAAAACCATTCAGGATGAG
>DAOSWJ010000416.1:0-2543 GCA_035380005.1 Prolixibacteraceae bacterium
AATTCCCTTAGTAGTATTGGTTAACAGAGGATCGGCTTCAGCATCCGAAATTGTTTCGGGCACCATACAAGATCTCGATAGGGGCGTTGTAATTGGTACGCGTACATTTGGAAAAGGTTTAGTGCAAACTACCCGCGATTTGAGTTATAATTCGAAATTAAAAGTTACTACGGCAAAGTATTATATTCCAAGTGGAAGGTGTATTCAGGCTCTCGATTATTCGCACCGAAACGAAGACGGCAGTGTTGGTACAATACCCGATTCGTTGATTAGTGAATTTACTACCCGTACAGGCCGTAAGGTTTACGATGGCGGAGGCATTAATCCCGATATTGTTGTTGAGCCCGATGAGTTGAGCAGTCTTTCGGTTAGCTTGCTTCAACAGTTCAAGATATTCGATTATGCAACATTATACAATCAAAAAAATACTGAAATTGCAGCACCCGATCAATTTGAACTTACCGACAAACAATATGAAGAGTTCATTCAATTTGTTGAAGGAGCGCCTTTCGAATATGAGTCGGAAACACAGAAAAAGCTAAAAGAATTGATTGATATCGCCGAAGAAGAGAAATATTACGATTTGGCTGCTGAAAGTTTCCAAACTTTGGAAAAAAGCCTTCAACTGGATCTCGATCGTGATTTGCGTGCTTTCAAAGAACAAATTTCAATGTTGTTGAAAAGCGAAATCGTGTCGCGCTATTATTACCAAAAGGGTAGTGCACAAGTATCGTTAAAAGATGATAAAGTTATTGAAAAAGCTTTGGAGGTACTAAACGATAAAGCAATGTACAATTCAATTTTAACTGTTGCGAAAAAGTAAGCAGTAAATGAAATAAAAAAACAGGCCGAAATTTTTCGGCCTGTTTTTTTTGTTGTCCCGCTAGGGCTCGAACCTAGACTCTTCTGAACCAAAATCAGACGTGTTGCCAGTTACACCACGGGACAATTGCGCTGCAAAAATAATATTCATCATAAAAAAACCTGCTCTTTTGGGCAGGTTTTTTTATTGATATTTGAAAAAAATCTTTAAATGTCTGTTTCTGAATTATATTCATCGCGCTCCCTTAAAAAGTTCGATAATCTTTCAACTTTAGAACGGGTAATTGCCACCCTGCCTGTACGTATAAATTGCATAACTTCAAATTGGTTGAGCTCTTCGAAGAATGCTTGCGTTTCGTCGTTGTGTCCTGTTTTTTCTATTACAGTATAATCTTTTGTAATTTCCAAAATACGGGCATTGTATTTACGTACCAACGTTTCTATTTGGTTGCCTTCGGTAAGCGCATCGGTCGATACTTTGTACAAAGCCAATTCTTGATAAATAATCTCGTCGTTGGTATGATAAAAAGCCTTCAGAACATCAATTTGTTTCTCAATTTGCTGTACAATTTTCGAAACTTGTTCTTTAGTTGAGTGAATTACAATAGTAAATTTACTGATTCCGCTTATGGCCGAAGCCGAAACTGTTAGGCTTTCGATATTAACTTTTCGACGGGTAAAAACATTGGTAAGCCGGTTTAACAGGCCAATATGGTTCTCGCTAAACGCAATAATGTTATATTCTTGTTTCATAATTGTATCAATTTAATGTTTATGCTGATTGCCCCATTATACACCGGGTTTTTCAAGTATTATTTCTGAAACGCTTGCACCAGTTGGTACCATCGGAAATACGTTGTCTTCTTTTTCAACTACAATTTCGAGCAGGTAAGGTCCGTCGGTTTTCAGCATTTCATCAATTGCACTTTCCAATTCGGCACCTTTTACTACTTTTTTAGCCGGAATGTCGAATGCCCCTGCAAGTTTGATAAAATCGGGGTTGTGCAATTCGGTAAACGAATAACGCTTATCGAAAAATAGTTCTTGCCATTGCCTAACCATTCCTAAGAAGTTATTGTTCAGTATAATAACTTTAACAGGAATTTTTTCTTGAGCAATGGTGCCCAATTCTTGCATGGTCATTTGAAAACCTCCATCGCCAATAAAGGTAACAACAGTTCGGTTTGGAGCTCCCATTTGTGCACCAACAGCAGCAGGCAATCCAAATCCCATGGTTCCTAATCCGCCCGAAGTAACCAAGCTGCGCGTATGTTTAAATTTGAAATAACGTGCAGCAATCATTTGGTGTTGGCCTACATCGGTAACACAAACTGCTTCGGCATTGGTTTTTTCAGATGTAATACGAATTACTTCTCCCATCGATATTTTTCCATTGTTGCGGTAAATATCGTTTTTGATTACTTTATTGAATTCAATTTCGTAACAGTCTTTGAATTTTTGAAGCCAATTGGTGTGCTCTTTTTCATTTACCAATGGAATAAGCTTCTTCAATACTTTTTTAGCGTCGCCTATCACAGGGTATTTTGTGTCAACAATTTTGTTTATTTCGGCCGGATCGACTTCAATATGCATAATCTCGGCTTGCTTGGCATAAGCACTAAGTTTGCCGGTAACCCTGTCGTCGAAACGCATGCCAATGCCAATAAGCAAATCGCATTCGTTGGTTAAAAGGTTGGGGCCGTAATTTCCATGCATGCCCA
>DAOSWJ010000417.1:0-2536 GCA_035380005.1 Prolixibacteraceae bacterium
CCAGATCCCAGCCAAAAACTGCCGGATAATCGTCTGAAACTTGTTTTACATCGGCAGTACCGTTGGTTTTCCAATTTACGCCGTACAAATATGCATCCTGATGGGCAAACATTATTCCTTTGCTTTGCAGTTGCCATATTTTTTTGTAAAGTGCTTTGGCCTCGGGTGTAGCATTGCTATTTGCCGGAGCAACATTATCAATTTTAAGGTTGCACGATTCCAGCAAAAGTATCAACAAGCTAATTTGCCATAAGTATCTAAATATTTTATTCCTCATTTTTCTTTTTAAATCTATTCTTCAACAACAATAATTTCGAAATCGATGGAGCTTTTTGTACCACATGAGTTGGTATGAGTGGCTTTTAGTAATGTGTTTTCGGTAGCGCAAATCGAAAGTTCGCGCGTGTTTGCGCTGGTGTTGCCTGTCCATTGCCACGAGCCACCATTCACGGGGTGCGGGCCAAACCAAACCGAATCGCCTTTTTTAACCGTTGCTTTGTTAATGGGTGTCCAATCGGCACTGCCAATTTTCATCATTGGCGAAAGTGGGGTAGGTTTACAAGGTTCGCGAGGTTCGCCTATGTGGAATGCAATGCTCGATGTAGCTCCGCACTGATTGGTGAACATGGCCAGGGCCGTGCCCGTTGTATCAATTTCCACCATTTGCTCGTTACTGTTTCCTTTGGTGCCATAGCCGTTCCATTTCCACGAGCCTTTTTCGTTTGTTTTGGCTTTAAATGTGGCTTTGTTGGCATCAGTAAACAAGGCCATGTTGTTTTTTCTCCATTTGCCATTGTCGAGCTTAATGCTTGCACTCAATGCCGATGGTTTACAATTATCGTCCCAGTTGTAAAGTGCCATAATATCGGGTACTTCGTCGAGGGTGATTACCAAATCGTGGTTGTAAACATATTTAAGGTAATTTTTATCGGTATGTTGAACATGACCGGTGTGCCATTGCATCCACCACAGCCACATGGCATTTTGTGCCAGGCACTGATCGGGGTTTGGAGGCACGCCACATTCGTGATAAGCAATAGGGTAAGGTGTATTTAGTTTATGTGCGTTTTCGAACATCTCGCTGTGTGCCGAGTTGCCCCCGTCGTAGGTGTCGGGGCCGGTAATGTCAACGTATTCGTCGCCAGGATACCAAGCAGGGTCAATGTCGGCAGTGTGGCAAAAAACCCAAATCAGGTTGTTGATGCCCCTTTCGTGAACGTAATAGTTGAACATGGTTTGCCATAGCTTTTTAAATAGTTCGGGGCCTTGTTTCCCGTACCAAAACCAGTGCCCGTTCAGTTCGTGCATGGGTCGCCAAAGTACGGGTACGTTTGCGTCGCGCAGGGCTTCGAGGTGAACTGCTTTTGCCTTAAGCTCGCGCCACATTTCGTTGTATTCAACTGTGCCTTCAATGAAACAATTCTCAATGTTGATTTCTTCTTTACTGTTTGGATATCCTTCGCCAACCGAGGGGGCGCCCCAATGCCACATAATGGTAGGTATGCCACCTTTTTCCCACCACTCAATGGCTAAACGTACTTCGTTTTGGTTATCTGTTTCGTGGATGAAATCTTGTCCGCGTACTGCTGGGTATTTTCCGGTTGTTTCGTAAACGTACTCTATTTCGTCGATTCCCCAAGGCGCCCACATTTGCCCCGATAATATCACCTTCCCGTACATGTCGTTTAGGTAGCGGTACAAGGCCTGGGCTTCAACCGTTGGGTTGGGCGTACTTAATTTCCTTTCGCGATATTCGGTTTTAACTTGTTGCGAACAAGCTGTTGTTAATAGCGCAAAAAATAAGCCGAGCAGTTTTATGTGTTTCATTTTTAAAAGCTTTTAAATTATCGAAAAGTGGCGCGAGATGCTTGGTTTATTTGCTTTCGTTTAAAATAAACATCATTACATCGCGACCGGGTATTTCGGCTGAGAGTGTTTTTTTGGTGTTGCCTTCTTTTTTGCCGTTCCAAACGTTTTTTAAAGTATAATTGGTTTTATTGGTGTCGAAAGTGCGATTTGCAAATTCATCGTTAACAATGTTGGCAGCCCAATCGAAATTAAGTTTTACCGCTTCGGTATTACGGTTGAGGAAACAAACGGCCCACTTTCCGTTTTCTAATGGTTTGAACCATGTTTCGAGGCCGTTGTCGGCTTTGTATTTAAGTGCTTGAATGCCTAAGGCATCTTGGTTGACCGAAATAACATCGGCATTGGTAAGTACTTTTCGTACTTCTTCGGTCATGTTTCGGAGGTCGTTGCCCGCAATTAGCGGAGCGGCCAACATGGCCCACATCGAAAAGTGAGCGCGGTTTTCGTTATCGGTAAGCGAACCAACACCTACTTCGAGCATATCGGGGTCGTTCCAATGGCCAGGTCCGGCATATTCGCGCAGTCCGTCCTGCATGTCGAGTATTTGCATTGTACCCCAGCTTTTCCATGTTCCGTGGTCTTCCACGCAGTCGAAGCAAGCGTAAATGTCGCCCGTAGTGCGCCACAAATGGCCAATTTCTTTTGCCCACTCCCAAGGTTTGTAAGT
>DAOSWJ010000418.1:0-2525 GCA_035380005.1 Prolixibacteraceae bacterium
CACGAATCCGGAAATTATCCAGGCTCTTCTCCACATCCGCCTTTATGGTCGAAATGGAAGCCAGTGTTTCTTTGTCAAAATCCGAAAGCTCTCCGGCTGCCGGAATTACACCGTCGTAATATTTTTGCGTAAGCACCAGTGCGCGGTTTACAAAGTTCCCCAGCACCGCCACCAGCTCGTTGTTATTGCGTGCCTGAAAATCTTTCCAGGTAAAATCGTTGTCTTTGGTTTCGGGAGCGTTGGCGGTAAGCACATATTTGAGCACATCTTCTTTGCCAGGAAATTCGTCCAAATATTCGTGTAGCCAAACCGCCCAGTTACGTGAAGTAGAAATCTTATCGCCTTCGAGGTTCAAGAACTCGTTGGCCGGTACATTCTCGGGCAAAATATAGCTTCCTTCGGCCTTCAACATCGAAGGGAAAATGATGCAGTGGAATACAATGTTGTCTTTGCCAATGAAATGCAACATGCGGGTTTCGGGGTCTTTCCACCATTTTTCCCATTCGGGCGTCCACTCTTTGGTAGCCGAAATGTAGCCAATGGGTGCATCGAACCAAACGTAAAGCACTTTACCATCAGCACCTTCAACCGGAACGGGCACACCCCAGTCGAGGTCGCGGGTAACGGCACGAGGATTCAAACCGCCGTCGATCCAGCTTTTGCACTGGCCATAAACGTTGCTTTTCCATTCTTTGTGTCCTTCAAGAATCCACTCTTTGAGCCAGGGTTCGTATTGATCGAGGGGCAAGTACCAGTGTTTGGTTTCCTTCATCACAGGAGGGTTGCCGCTCAAAGTCGATTTTGGGTTGATAAGGTCGGTTGCATTCAACGATGTGCCGCAGGCTTCGCATTGGTCGCCATAAGCTTTTTCGTTGCCACACTTTGGACAAGTACCTGTAATGTATCGGTCGGCCAAGAACTGTTTGGCTTCTTCATCGTAATATTGTTCGCTGGTTTTCTCCATAAATTTACCATCGTCGTAAAGCTTTTTGAAGAATTCCGACGCCGTTTCGTGGTGCACTTTTGCGCTGGTACGCGAATAAACATCAAACGAAATACCGAAGCGCGAAAAAGCATCTTTGATAATTCCGTGGTATTTGTCCACCACATCCTGGGGCGTAACGCCTTCGTTTTTAGCTTTCAAGGTAATGGGCACACCATGCTCATCGCTACCGCCAATAAAAGCCACGTCTTCGCCCTTCATTCGAAGGTAACGGGCATAAATATCGGCAGGTACATAAACTCCGGCCAAGTGGCCAATATGAACAGGTCCGTTGGCATAAGGCAATGCCGAGGTAATCAGTGTGCGTGTAAACTTACTCATGGTCATTCGATTTTAAGGGTGCAAAGATAATTGAATTAGGTTTTGTTTGGCAAGCGAATAACAAATGAATGGCGATTTTATTGCCTGTTCGCCAATCGAAAGGACCACAATAAACAATATTGCCTTCTATTGTTCGGGATAAATAATCACAATGTTGTTTTTCTTTAGCCGATTGATGCTGTTATTCATCAGGTGCTCAAACTGACGACTGTAGGATACCGTATTGCGCCTCGAATTGACAAAAACCAACAATTCGCTGGCACTGTTCTTAATTTCGCTGCGTTGCTTCTTGCGCGGGTTTGTTGATGAATTTTGCGATTCGAGAAATTTCAGGCAGTTGTGTTTGACGAGATAAGCTTCAATGGCATCGTGGGTCATTTTCGATGTACAGTTTACCGAAAATTTTAACTGCAAACTTTTCGACAGGTTGATTACCGAATCGAGCCACAACGAAAAACCGGTTTCGAACTGGGCATTCTCACTGCAAAAAAGCGTAATGCGCTTCACTTCGCGGAACGACGAGGGTGTTTTGAGCACCAACAACATGCGCCCTGTTTTTTCCAAAAGCTTGTTCAACACATTGCCAAACAAAATGTGTAAAGGTGTACTGCGGTTGTTCCATCCCATTACAATACCGGTAGCAACTATTTCGTCGGCTGCCCTTACAATTCCGTTGGTAACATTTGCATCGATGCGGGTATTGGTTTCAAAAGCCACTTCTGATTGAAGCGAATCGATAATTTTCTCGATCTGCTTTTGGCGTTCGTCAATTTGTTGCCGAACTTCGTTGTTGCGATTGGTAAAAACAGTTAGCGGGTAGATGGGCGTTACCGAATCGTCGGATTTTATGAGCGCTGCAAAGTCGAGCAGGTTTTCCATATTTGCAGGGTTGGCAACAGGCACCAATATTTTCTGATCGGCCTTCTTTTTGCCCGATGAAGTATCGTTTTCCTTGATCAGCAATTTTTTGCCTGCATGCTGGGTGATGTACGAGCTCGAAATGCTGGTAATAAGAATGAGAATGACCGTGTTGTTCAGCACTGCATCGCTTACCAATCCCATGTTAAGGCCAATAAGAATTATTGCAATGGCCGATGCCGCCCTCGAAGTGCTTAAGCCAAAAAGTAAATTCATTTCGGCTTTCGATGTTTTAAAAATAAACTTTGAAGCCACCGCTGCCAAGTACTTACTGCCAAAGGCC
>DAOSWJ010000419.1:0-2510 GCA_035380005.1 Prolixibacteraceae bacterium
GGCAGCCTTTCGAGCATTTGTTCGAGGTTTGATGCATAGCCATATTTTACCTGTCCCCAAGAGGTTATTCCCGGCCTTATTCGTTGAAGTTGTATGTAGTGTGGGTTGGCTTTGCGAATTTGATCGACAAAGTATTTGCGCTCGGGCCGAGGGCCTACCAACGACATGTCGCCTTTTATAACGTTGTAAAATTGAGGAATTTCATCGACATGAGTGCGGCGCATAAATTGCCCGAACTTGGTTATGCGCGGGTCGTTGGTCGATGAAAGTGCAGGGCCGTTTGGTTCGGCATCGGGTACCATGCTGCGAAATTTGTAAATGGTGAATTCTTTCCCAAATTTACCAACTCTTTTTTGGGCATAAATAATTGGCCCTTTCGACGATGAACGTATGCCCAGATAAACAAATGGGAAAAAGGGCAGGAATATTATAAGTGCAAAAATTGAAAAAACAACGTCGATAATGCGCTTCATGTTTTCTTGCCATGCAGGCATAATACCGTTCGATATTTTTACCAATGGGCTGGTATAAATGGTATTTGTTTTAACGGTGCCGGCCAAAATGTCGTACATGTCGGGGATTGCTTTAACTGTTATGTTGCGGTAGTCGAGGGTTGAAAGTATGTCCTGGATTTTACTGTGTTCCGAGGTTTCAATGGCCAGTATTACTTCTTCAATATTGTAACTGTCTATTATTTTGGGGACATCTTTCAACGATCCGAGCATGGGCAGGTGCTCTTCGAGCAAGAAAAATTCTTTATCGTCGATTTTCACAAAACCCACAAAAATATTTCCTGTTGGTACATCGCTGGTATTCATTTCGTTAAAAATGCGTACAGCCTGTTCGTTGCTGCCAATTACTAAGGTGTTAAACCCAATTTGCCGTTTGTGTACTTTGTGTATGGTGCTCGACGAGTAAATTAAGCGAGGAATAAAAGTGAGCAGGAAATGTAGGCCTAAGAGTGTAAAGTACGAGTGGTAGTAATTTTTATATGTCGAAATGTTGTCGTCGAGTAAAAGTACAAAAAAGATTATGGTTACTCCAATAAGCGTTGTGAGAATGGTTTGCCCCAAGTCGATTAGTCGTGAACGACGATAGATGTCGCGATAAAAGCCGGTTGTGTAATATAAAGCTATCCAGAATAGAGGTATGGCTACTAATGCAATCCAAAAATTGGCATCGAGTTGTACTTTGCCCAGATATCTGAAAATGCCATTTTCGAGGTAAACTTTCCGAAATGTATAAAACAAAGCCCATGCTCCGGCTGCTGCCAATGCATCGGTAATCATGTACTTAGCTACTTGTTTACGCTTATTCATGCAGAAAAAAATTGTTGGTCGGTTGTTGAATACCCTTTATTGCAGTTGTATTAACGAATGCTTTTAAAATTTATTGCGCGCAAAACTATCTTTTTTTCTGCAATTTCAGAAATTACCCAGAATAATATTCTCGATTTTACTAATTAGAAGGGCTGTTAGTGTATAATGGTAAAAATTGAATTGCGGTTTTTTGTTCAGGATAATACAAAGTGCAAATGCTTCGAGTGCTTTTCGTATTAAATCGGTTTCGTTGGCTAATTCGCTGTTAAATCTTGTCCCGTGTACGTTTTCAAGATAATTTTCGGTAAAGTTGAAGGTGAAATTGCCTGTTTTTGATTCAATAATAATATTGTGCTCGTTGTTTTTGCCAAAACGTAAAAATATATATGCCAGTGAGCTGTCGTAAAGTTTAAGCCTTATTTTGAATGCAGGCCTTCCTGAGTTTGAAGCATCGATGGAATTGATGTCGACTTTTTTGACCTGCATGGGCGATAATATGGTAATAAAACTTAGGGCATTAAGTAAGGTGTGGTGTACTTGTTGTTTGGTTTGGATAGTTTTGTTGTATCTGAACATGAGCTGATTAGGGCTGGTGCTTATGAACTCCTGGACCAGTGGATGGTGGAGCTCACTTATTTCGGGAAAAAGTAGGTTGTTGGCTTCGCTGTGTAGGGTTAATAGTTCGGTGATTTCCTGATCGGTAAGCGATTGTTGGTCGGTATAATATATGTTGGTTTTTTCTTTTATTGCGTGCTTTAATTGGCTGTATGCCATTTTGTTGTTGCCTATCAACATTAGGGCGTCAAACGATCCGGTTTCGATTGGGTAAATATTTTCCATGCCTTCGTTACAGATGATCGAAACGGGCTTTTCGAAATAACTGAGCTGTGCAATTATGTCAGTATATTTTGCAATATCGTTGGGTGCGCCAATTAATAAGCTCTTAATCATTACTGCAAATTCGGAAAAATATTTTTCAATGCAATAACAGGGTGGGGTATTTGTTTGTTTTTTAACAAAAAACCACTCAGATTTTTATGGTCGGGTGGTTTGTGATTTCTGTTTATTTCGAAAAATATATGATATAAAATTCTTCGCTTTGTTTATTTACCCAATGTTTTGCACCTAGGCTACTTGCTTTGTCAATTAAAGGAGCAGGTAAAAATGGAGCAATCGTTTTGAGTATTTGTC
>DAOSWJ010000420.1:0-2504 GCA_035380005.1 Prolixibacteraceae bacterium
AATGGGAAAACAACCTGGTTCAAAAATTAGAAATTCAATCGAATTTAGGCGGAAACTTACGAATCAGAACACCCAACGCGCTCACTATTGATGGCGGAAACGAACCTGCACTAGCAGCAGGCATCAATATCAATCCGTTCTTCGACGAACCTAAAGTTAAGGAACCATTAATCTCGGCATCGGCAAACATACAGACTGTAAGCATTAATGAAACAATAGTTTACGATATACCAACAAAAGCAGGTGAAGTTTATACATTGGTTTGTTCAAAGTAAAAAAAACAACAGCGCATAAAATGAGTCAATGATTTTGTATTTTTGAAAAAATATAAGTTAAAAAGAAAGTTAAATTTGAATAGACCTAAAAGTGTCATTTAACATCATATAAATCGAACCAGTATGCATTTGTTGCAGTCGTTCCGAAAAAATATAGACAAACATATTGTTGCGCTTTCAGTACTTTTGCTGTTGTCGTCATGTGTTGGCTCAAAAATAAAAAAACAGCTAAATGATTTCGAAAGCGGAACTTCGGTACCCTCGGGAATGACCCTAACATATCCGCAAAACGAAACACTTTTCCCGCCCGAATTTCCGGCACCTACTTTTTTGTGGGCCGATTCGCTTTCGGGAGCAACAAAATGGAGCGTTTTTATAACCGATGGAACAGGAAACATTCTTATTGAAGAAGAAATTGAGCAAACAAAATGGAAGCCTGACGAAACCCGTTGGGAAGCCATAAAGCTCAAAGCGGCTTCGGAAAAATACTATTTTACGGCATTTGCCAATGCAAGCCTTAACGGAAATATCCCTTCGTGCCGGGCTCAATTTTCGTTTTCGACCGACTCGGTGGGGGCCGATATTTTTTACCGTGCTGTTACCTTACCGTTCAGTTATGCAGTAGCCAATGTAAATACCATTGAATGGTACATGGGAAGTGTAAAAGGGGGCAAACCCCGCAAAATGCTCGATAATTTACCCGTATGCGGCAATTGTCACTCATTTTCGACCGAGCAACCACTGCTGGCCATGGATGTTGATTATGGCAACGACAAAGGTTCTTACATTATTGCCAATGCGGTTGACACCTGCAAGCTAAAGCCCGAAAACGTTATTACATGGAGCGAATTCAAACGAAACGACGGTGAGCCCACATACGGCCTTTTGTCGCAAATTTCGCCAAGTGGCAACCACGTACTTTCAACAGTTAAAGATTTGTCCATTTTTGTTGCCATCGACAATAACTTTGCATACTCGCAGCTTTTCTTCCCAATTAAAGGAATTATTGGCATTTACGACAGGACCAATGGTAAATTTAACTCGTTGCCCGGTGCAAATAACGAAGACCTTGTGCAAAGCAACCCAAGCTGGACGCCCGATGGTAAAAACATTATTTTTGCCCGTACCGGAGCCTATGTTAACGAAAAAGTAAGGGCATCGGGGCGAGCGCTGCTCAGTGCCGACGATGTGGCCGAATTCTCGTCGGGCGGCAAACCTTTTAAATACGATTTATATTCCCTTCCGTTTAACAATGGATTGGGAGGACAGGCAGTTCCCTTAAATGGCGCATCGAACAACGGAAAGAGCAACTATTTTCCAAAATTCTCGCCCGATGGCAAATGGGTAGTATTTTGTCAGGCCGAAAACTTTATGCTGCTGCAACCCGACAGCCGTTTGTACATTATGCCGGCACAAGGTGGTAACGCGCGTAAAATGAACTGCAACATGGATGAAATGAACTCGTGGCACTCGTGGTCGCCAAACAGCAAATGGCTGGTGTTCTCATCGAAAAACAGAGGTCCGTACACCCAACTGTACCTAACACACATCGACGAAAACGGCAACGATTCTCCACCGGTACTGCTCGAAAACCTCACTTTCGACAAAAGAGCTGCCAATATTCCTGAATTTTTCCCCTTTAACAGCGAACACTTCAAAGCAATAAGCGACGAATTCTCGCAAACAGCCGAATACTTCAACCGCGGAGCTTTCGACAAAATGAGCAATAAGTTATTTGAGAGCGCTTTTGCCGATTTGAAACGTGCAACAGCAATCGACAGCAACTACCTCGAAACTTACTTTAACCGCATTATGCTCAACAACATGCTGCGGCAAACCAATTCGAAATCCGATTTGGCCGACAAGCAAAAAGCAATGCAATTGGTGCTCGATTCGTTGGCAAAAAACCCCAACGATGAAAACTTTCTTTCACTAAAAATTACCCTTTTGTCGAACACAGGCAAACTAAACCAAGCACTTGCTGAAGCCGAAAAAGCAATCAAGCTGCATCCGTCAAGCTACAAATTGCACGATTTATTAAGCACCATTTACCGTAAACAAAATAAATTTGATAAAGCCATTGACTGCTACCGAAGCATGATTGAGATCGACCCCAACAAACAATACCTGCTCAACAAGTCGATTATTAGTGCTAACATGAGTCTGGGACAAAACGAATTGGCCCTAAAACAGCTGAACCGTTTAATCAACGACAACCCGCAATTTACC
>DAOSWJ010000421.1:0-2475 GCA_035380005.1 Prolixibacteraceae bacterium
CATTGAATAATCCTCGGGACGAATACCATACGATTGCAAATGACAATTGTAAACCCTTACCGTATCGGCAACAATAAGCATATCGGTAAAAATTACCATGTTGTTGGAGCCTTCGAACCTGAGTTCTCCCATATTAACAATAGGGAACCGTGTAAAGGTTACCGGACCATTCCAAGTACTTTGATGTGCCAATTGTAAATGATTAATACCTGAAAAACGTTTTTTAAGTTGAAGCGGGTTTAATTCGCCCTTTATTTGAAGCTTCGTTTCTTGTAAACAAATTATATCGGCTTGTTGATCAGCAATAAAATTTAAAATGTTATTACTGTCGGTTTTATTGGCCAAATAAGTGTAAAAGTGGTTCACATTGTAGGTAAGCACCTTAACCGACGAGTCGAAATCGCCATCCTGTCCGCCAATTTTATACAAGTTGCGATGCAAATTATAACCGGCCAACACACACAAAAACGAAATAAACAAGAACTTCCATGAAGTTAATAGCCAAAAAACAGCAAATACAATATTCACAATCAGCAAATACGGATACAGCAATCCCAACAGCGATGGCCACCAAAATTTTCCAGGATCTACATGCGGAACCAAGTAGCTCATCAACAGCAAAAGTGCAAATATAAAATTGACAAGCAGAATACTATTTTTGATCAACTTTCTCAAACGTGTAGCAATAAATATGTTTTGTGTCAAATATACAAAAGTAGAAACGTATTTGCGACGAATAATTCATAAAGGCGAATGTTTTTTACTTCAAACCATAAAAAATAATGCACAAAAAAAGGAGCAAATGAACTATTCCATTAAAAATTAATGAATTCGAAGCTGTTTTTCGATTTTTGTTTGTTGACTGATCCAAAAAATCTAAAAATTGTGCGACCTTTGCCAAAAATTTAGCAAATGCAAAAGAGAGAGAATAATAAACGAGCATCATTTTCGAAAGGGTCCAAATTGGCAGAACAAGCTAACACCGACCATAAGGGCAAAAATAATTATGGCAAAAATGCTTCCGAAAAGCGCAAAAACGAACGCGTTCCTTCGGGCAAGCGCATCGGAAAATCGCGCGTTAATGCCAACGAAAAACCAGAAAGGAATACCGGAACCACAAAAAGTTTTGCAAAAACGGGAACAGATAAGCCGCAAACTAAAAGCTTTGCCCCACGAACCAACACAAGCCCATCGTTTAAACCACGTAAAAACGACGATAAAATAAGACTTAACCGCTACTTATCGAATTCGGGTGTATGCTCGCGCCGCGAAGCCGATACCTACATCGAAACAGGATGTGTTACCGTTAACGGAAAAATTGTTACCGAATTGGGTACCAAAGTATCAATCAGCGACGAAGTTAAATTTAGCGGACAAACACTTAACCCACAAAAGAAGGTTTACCTTTTGCTTAACAAACCCAAGGGTTACGTTACCACAACCGACGATCCTCAACAACGCAAAACAGTGATGGATTTGGTACAAAACGCATGCAAAGAACGTATTTACCCTGTGGGCCGACTCGACCTCAACACCAGTGGCGTTTTGCTTTTCACCAACGATGGCGATATGTCGAAAAAACTCACCCACCCCAGTCACAACATTAAAAAGATTTACCATGTTGTTCTCGATAAACCGCTCACCAAAAATCATCTTCTCGAAATTGCACGGGGCATCGATCTCGATGATGGACGCATCTCTGCCGATGCTATCGATTATGCCGATGAAGAAAACAAGCGCGAAATAGGTATCGAAATACATTCGGGCCGTAACCGTATTGTTCGGCGTATATTTGAACACTTTGGCTACAATGTTGAAAAGCTCGACAGGGTATTCTTTGCCGGGTTAACAAAAAAGAACCTACCACGCGGAAGATGGCGCTTTTTAACGCAAATTGAAATTAACCAATTAAAAATGGTTTAAAGTGTAATGATCGGCAACCTATTGTTACCAATGTGAAAAATGGATAACGAAGCTTTCTTAAATACCATAACCGAAAACCAAGGAATTATCCATAAGGTATGTGGCGTGTATTGCGATACAGCTGAAGACCGCGAAGACCTTTTTCAGGAAATAGTTGCCCAGTTGTGGCGATCGTTTCCCACGTTCAGGAGCGAATCGAAAATCTCAACCTGGATGTACCGCGTGTCACTTAACACCGCAATTACACATTTTAAGAAAGACAAACGCAGGCCCGATAAAGATGGCATCGATCAGGAAAGCATTCAAATTGCATCTGTTGAGTACGACGAAGCGCAAGAAGAGAAAATTAAAATGCTGCACAAGGCAATAGCTCAATTAACCGGCATCGAAAAATCGATTGTTTTGCTATTCCTGGAAGACAAAAAATACGAAGAGATTGCCGATATAGTTGGCATTACACAAAACTACGTCAGGGTTAAGATGAACAGGATTAAGTTGAAACTTAAAAAGTTGATGGGGGATCAATAATGGAACTTGACGAATTAAAAAAAG
>DAOSWJ010000422.1:0-2451 GCA_035380005.1 Prolixibacteraceae bacterium
ATGGTTGTATATTATTGATAAGTTTAATTTTTTTAATCCAAGCATTAACAAGCAGCAATATTTATTTGTTTCAAGTGATGTGTTTGTTCCTGTTTTTTTTATAAATCTAACTGTTTAAAAAATAAAATATTTGTTGAACAAATTAGGGACATTTATTAGAAATAGCAACCATTTATTTAGATATTAGAAAAATAATTAAACACAACATTTTTCGATTGCACTTATTACAATGCAAATATTTGTCATTGTAATGCGTGTATTTGATTTATCGATTGTTAACTTAATTATCAGTTGGATTAAAAATTCAATATGAAAATGAAATAGAAATAGATCATAATTTTTTTGTCCCAAAACAAGCTTCCGCGGTACTGAAGAATTCAATATTTTGTTTTTATTGATTGATTACCTTCGTTGCTTTCTCAAGTATATCTTGTGGTATTTGTAATTTTTGTGCAGTTGCTGCTTTTTGGTTAATTATGAATTCCATTTCGGTAATTGGTTCAATCTTCTTGTTCAGGGTTCGGCCTTTTAGCAGCTCAACGGCTTTTTGTCCGCTTAAGTATCCCCAGCGCTCGTAATTTACCCCCATACCAACTGCTGCACCTTTTTCGGACTGATTGGGGTCGGTTACAAATAAAGGGATTTCTTTTTCATCGGCAATATTGGCAAGGGCATTCAAGCCTAAGTAAACGGTGTTGTCGGCTGCAGCCAAGAGTGCATCAACATTTTTGTCGGCAAGGTATTGTCCGGCATTGATTATGTCGTTGGGCGAATTAACGTTGGCTGTAATTACCTCAATGCCTCTAGCGTTGAATTCTGCACTTAACTTTTTGGCCGAAAACTCAGCGTTGGCTTCGGCATTATTGAATGGTAGACCAACCTTTTTGAGACCGGGGATGAATTTTTGCATTAGTGACACAAAATCGGTCGAGTTATAGGGGTCGTAAACTCCGTAAAGGTTTTCGGGTGTGCTTTTTAGTTTAACCTGTTCGGGGCTGAATGCCACAGTAAAAACAACAGGTATTTCTTTAATAATTTGTGCCGCCGAAACCATACATGGCGTGCTATTGGTAATAATCATATCGACACCTTGCGATTGTAACGACTGTAAAATTGTTATTATCATTGATAAGTCGCCGTTAGCATTATTGTCGATTATCCGAATGTTTTGTCCATCGATAAAGCCTGAGTCGGCAAGGGCTTTAAACAAACCTTCCTTAGCGGTGTTGAGTACAGGGTCTTCGGTAATTTGTATGTAGCCTATTTTTATTTTCTTTTCGCCTTGTGTACAGGCCAATGTGCTTAATATTACGAAAGCAGCAATTAAAAAATGCCTAATTTTCATGGGTTTCCGTTTAATTTTGTTCAATCAAATATACATATTTCGAAAGAACTGGAGCCGATTATTGTTGGGTATTTTGCTTTTCGTTGTTTTGTTTTTGCTGATATGTGACATTTGGGCTATCAACCTTACTACTGCTATCGGCTTGTTTTTCGGGTGTGGCATAAACCTTAGTAGCAGATTGTTTGTATAGTTGTTTCTTGCATACCTGATTGGCCAAAAAACTGCCTAACAACCATAGCCACGTGCATAGCAATATGCAATTAAATATCTTCATTTCCATTGAATTTATTAGGGCGTACAAATCAAGCCCCCGACATAGTTTACCATATCAGGAGTAGAAATGAATCAACTTGATTTGTACGCTTTTAGTACTGATTAATTATTTATTGGCAGTGTTTTGAGCTATCCAATTGCTTATGGTTGTAAGTGCTTTTTCCGAAATGGTTTGTTCTATTTGTGCATATTCGGCAGGCGAACCTGTTTCGCATTCCTGAAGCACATGGTTTAAGCCTTTCATTTCAATGCATGTAACTTGCTTATTGCCAGCTTTGCTTAATGTATTCTTAATGGCACTCAAGTTTTCTTTTGGCGGAACCTGTAAATCTTTTTCGCCATTAAGTGCTAAAACAGGGCAAGTTACTTTTGCCAATGTTGGCAGTGGGTCGTAATTCAGAAAATATCGCATCCATGGCGAGGTTAGCTGATCGATTTGCGCTTTCAGCAATTCGTTGTTTTTAAATTCCTCGGGGAGCTCGTTGGGATCAATTTCCGATTTTATGTAATTGATTATTTTATTGTTAAGCGCTTCGCGGGTATCGGTAGTGTTTATCATGGCAAACAAGGTGCTGTTAATTTTGGTTGTCGATGCAACAGCCTGTTCGGGAGCCCCTTGCGCTTTAGCAATTAAAGCCGATTGAAGCGGAAGCAACTCTTTGCCGCTCATACCGGGGCCGGCAAGCAGTACAATGAAAGCGATGCTTTTATCTTTGGCTGCTACCATTGGGGCAATCAACCCGCCTTCGCTGTGCCCCATTAAACCAATTTTTTTGTGGTCGATTTCGGAACGGGTTTTCAGGTAAGCCACTGCGCTCTCTACATCGGTGGCA
>DAOSWJ010000423.1:0-2448 GCA_035380005.1 Prolixibacteraceae bacterium
CGCCAAGTACACGTGCATTTTTCTCGTAACCGGCAACCGACAACCAGTTGGCCGCTGCTTTTTCAGGCGATTGCTGAAAAGTCTCAAAATCGACTGAACTGGGAATTTGAGCATTTATTTGATTAAAAAGAAGTGTATAGTTCAGTTTTGTCTTTGATGAACCGTTGTTGGCCGTAAACAAAACGCCATTTTTAAGGTAGTTGTTGTTTTGCCGATAACCATCACTCTTAGTACGATTTACCGACACTCCCATAGCCCCGTTTGCATGTTTAAAGCCTCCGTTAAGGTTTGTTTTATGGGTATTGAACGAGCCATAACGATATGCAGCAGCAATTTTCTTTTCGGGTTCTTGTGTGCTCAATTTAATGGTGCCGCCCAAACCCGAACCATACAAAGCCGAATTAGGACCTTTCATCACCTGAACTCTTCCTATCTGGGCCACTTCAATATCTTCAAGTGTGGTAACACCATCGCCATTGGTCAATGGTATATCGTTAAGGTAGGCCCTTATGCGGTTCGACCCGTAAGGCGTACGGCTTCCAATTCCCCTTATTACAATGCGGTTGGTATTGTAAGTTCCATTGTGCATGTACACCCCCGGCAAGCTGTTCAGTTGATTGGAAATGAGCATGCCGTCGTGTTTTTCAAGATCGGCTTTAGTGAGTACCGAAATGCTGCCGGCAATGCTTTTCAACTCGCCATCGGCTTGCAGGGCGGTAACATCAACCGCCGTAAGTATAATGCTATCTTGTGTTTGAGCAAAAGTAAACCGAACTGCAACGAACAAGGCAGCCAACAATAAAATCCCCCAATACTTCATCTTACTTTATTCAACAGGAACCAAACGAACTATTTTACCGGGTGTTTCGATGGCCACATAAATGTAACCGTCGGGGCTCATTTTAACATTGCGCACCCTGCCAATTCCTTCAATCAACTTTTCCTGAAACATTACCCTGTCGCCACTCAGCACTACCCTTTCGAGGTACTGAAAACGCAATGAACCAATCAGCAGGTTATTCTTCCATGCCGGGTAGCGGTCGCCGGTAACAAAAATCATCCCGCAAGGAGCAATCGATGGATCCCAATAAATAACAGGTTGTTCCATTCCTTCTTGCTCGGTGAGCTCAGTAAAGCTGGTACCATCGTAATTAATGCCGTACGAGATAACCGGCCAGCCGTAATTTTTGCCAGGTTCAATAAAGTTCAGCTCGTCGCCACCTTTGGGGCCATGTTCGCTCACCCAAATACGTCCTGTTATTGGGTGCATCGATGTGCCTTGCGGGTTGCGGTGACCATAACTGTAAATGGTAGGCATGGCTCCTGGTGTGTTCACAAAGGGATTGTCGGCGGGGATACGCCCATCGTCGTGTATGCGGTGTATTTTACCATTGTGGTTGCTGAGCGTTTGCGGGTTTAGCTCGCGATGTCCACGGTCACCAATTCCAAAGTAGAGGTAGCCTTCTTTGTCGAATTCGAGCTTACAACCAAAGTGATAAGCACGATCGGTTTTGGGTTCACCTGTAAAAATTTTCTCCACATCGATGAGTGTGTTACCATCGAGCTTTGCCCTTATAATTGAAGTATTGCCCACTTGTTTGCCATTTTCGGTTGCCGGATCCGAAAAAGCGATGTAAATCCATCCATTTTCGGTGTAATTAGGGTGCAGCAACAAATCGAGCAAACCGCCCTGCCCTTTTGCAAAAATGGGTGGCAAACCACTAATTTCAGTGAGTTTCTGATTTGAAAAGCGGTACAAAATACCCGATCGTTCAGAAATGAGCATATCGCCATTGGGCAAAAATTCCAAGCCCCAAGGCACGTCGAGCCCACTAACTACTGTATCGACAGTGAACGATATTTTTTGCGAACGATGGACAGCGGTAACATTGGTTGCCGGCTCGTCGGAAAGCTCTTCGGGGATGCCCTTTTTTACATACTCGGCCAAAGCAACAATTTCTTCTTCGGTGAAAGTATTTTTAAATGCAGGCATGCCAATATCGATACGTCCGTTGGTGATCGACTCTATCAGGTCGTCGTTCGAATTGCCAAACATCCAATCTTTTTGCTCAAACTTTTCGAGCTTAAAACCATGACAGCCGGCACAATATTGCAAGTAATTTTGTGCAGCACCGGCATCGTTCAGTTTGTTGCCCGTATGCTGGCAGGCTCCAAGAGTTATTACCATAATCAGCAAAGCAATCAACAAAGAAATATTCCTATTCATAGCAAACATTTTTAAGTTCCATAATACTTAACAAAAAACCAACCATGAGGTTTATTTTGACAACAAATGATTTTATTTACTTTTGCGGCTCATTTAAAAAAGAAATAGCAATGTCGGATGAGATGAAAGAATGCCCACTGTGTAAATCGCCATACGGATATTCAATTGGAAACAATATATATGCATGCCCCGAATGTGCCCACGAGTGGAACACGACTAAT
>DAOSWJ010000424.1:0-2436 GCA_035380005.1 Prolixibacteraceae bacterium
TATTTGGCGGTACATAAAAAAACCTGTGGCTTCACCGGCAGTGCAATAAGCAGTTCAATTCCGTTTAGCAATTCCATTTCGATATCGAGAAAAAGAATATCTACCTTGTTTTTCATCAGAAATTCAGCGCCAATACGTGCATCCGAAAACGATTTAACAAGCTCAAGTGTAGGGCTTTTCTCAACAAACGAAATGATTTTTTCGAGTGCCAGCGGTTCATCGTCAATGGCTATGCAGGTAAACTTGCTCATAATTGAATACTTAGTTGTGCCGAAAAGTACAAATTATCGTTCACAATTTGAAGTTTATGGCGTGATGGATAGGTTAGTTCAAGCCTTTTGCGCAGGTTGCTTAGCCCTATTCCCGCATTGTTGCTTTTTGCTTTTACTTTAGCGGGGTTCACCCTATTTTTACACTCAAAAATCACATTTTTTCCAGTGGTTTTTATAGCAATATCAATGGCTGTACCCTCGCCATCGAACAGGGCATAATTGAAAGCGTTTTCGATAAAAGGTAAAAAAAGCAGCGGGGCAATTTCCACTTCTGTACCGACATGCTCGATGTTGAACTGCACTTTTGAGGGCTCTTTAAGTCTCAATATTTGCAGGTCGATAATGCTTTTATAGTGCTGAATCTCGTCGGCTAGCTTAACCCTTTCGCTGCGCGCGTCGTACAACATAAAGCGCATAATATTTGAAAGGGTAAGCAGGGCTTTGGAAGCTTTTTCGGGTTTGCTGTTAATTAAAGAATCGATGTTATTGAGTGTATTAAACAAAAAATGCGGATTAAGCTGAGCATGCAGTGCATCGAGCTTGGTTTGCAGCAAAAGCTTTTCGGTTTCGCGTTTATTTTGAATATCGCAAAACCAAGCCACAAAGCCTTTCAGCAAGCTGCCAGTATGGCCAATAATGAAGGTGCCTGCCATGGTGCGGAGTAAAAAAACGATATTGAATGACTGATTAAATAGCCGTGTAAAAAATACATACAAAAAGGAAGATAAAACAATTGCAACAAACAATGAAACAACAATGTACTGTATATATTTTTGCTTTTCGATGTATCGGTACACAAAATAATAGAATAAATAGAACTGGACCATTGCCCAAACTAAGTTGTAAATGAACACGCCAAGATTAAGGCTAATATATGAAAGTCCTTCGGTAAGCCTAAAGCTAACCATTGATGAGAACAACAAAAAAACAAGCCAGTAAAACAAATGCAAGATAATAACTATAAGCCTGTTCATTTACAACTATTTAAATTTAAAAAATATTCTTTTTGAAAGGAATAAAAGCAATCACTGTTGAATATATACCCAGCAGCAACATTATATATCCAAAGGGATTATCTTTCATGGCAATGGGTGCGCCAATGCCCAATAAAAGAATAAAGATAGCCGAAATATCGAAGAATTGTTTCGATGCAGCATTTGAACGCACTTTGGCCGAAACCGAAAAAAGCATTACCAGTCCGGCCAGCAGGCATCCCAATCCGGCACCAACAAACATGTATAAAAAAGTGCTTCTAAAAACAGCCTCAATTTGTGCTGTCTGTCCAACAAGAACAAATGTAAAAATTAAGTGAACTGTTCCTAGTGCCAATACAGCATAAGCTGCAACACGCGATAAAACAATGAGTTGTTTGTTCATAATGATTCATTTTTTTTGATGATTCTATTAATAGATGATATTAAAATTAAGCGATGAAAAGGTTTTACAGGAATAAAATAAAGCCGCCCCCAAATATTGTTAAAATGTACAATGGTTGTAAAGTACAAGTCCATTCCGGTTTCATTAACGGAGGCGAGCACCGATGTTTTAAAATTGAGGTGTTTGTCGTTTTCGGCCATAACAATTTCTTGTTCGTTGCGACATTCAACGGTAAAAATACCCACTTTATTGCCTGCTTTGTAGGGCATTTCGGATTGAACCTGACGCCAACCGGTTGTTTTCAGGCCAAAAATTCGCACCACAAAATTGCGAAAGTCAAGCAGCTTATCGGTCCAGCTTTTTGTAGCAAACATTTCTTTCGCAAGTAAATCAACCGAAATCCTTTTGGGCAAATAAGCCTTGTACGAATCACAGTAATCAACTTTTCCGAAATTATTCAAAATAATTGATGAAGATGGAGGATATGAGAAGACTTCAATGTTTTGCATGGTGGTTTGCTTTAATTTTAAACAAAGATTGTATTTTGAAAAAAAAGTTGCAAAAGAAATCTGCAAACAGTTCAAATTGGACTGCAAACTAGCTCTTAATAATCTAAATATATTGGAAAACACCTAGAACGATAAATGATATAAAAGGCTACCTATCAACATCTTGAATACACTACTTGTTTTAACGACTATTTTTTTAGTCGTTTTTCTTGCTTGACTAAAAACTTAGTCATATATTTGTTTCGGACTTTCAACATTACAATTATGCAACTGACAAA
>DAOSWJ010000425.1:0-2428 GCA_035380005.1 Prolixibacteraceae bacterium
ACGATTTGTTCAGCGCAATACAATTGCCCTATGGCCACGGCAATTTCAACATGACTGTAATGGTTCCTAACGAAAACAATACCTGCGAACAAATAGTGAATGAGCTCAATGCCGAAAACTGGTCAAAATGGACAGCAGAATATTCGATGATTTACAACCTGAACATAGCCCTGCCCAAGTTTAAAAGTGAATACGAGGTGAAGCTTAACGATGTTTTGGCAGCCATGGGCATGGAAGTAGCTTTTACTGCCTCGGCCGATTTTTCGGGCATTACCCCCGATGGCGATATTTACATCGACTATGTTCAGCACAACACCTTTATTGAAGTTGACGAAAACGGCACCGAAGCGGCAGCAGCCACTGTTGTTGCCATGCGCGAATATGTAGCAATGCCAAACTATTTTAAGGCCGACAAACCGTTTATTTATGCTATTACCGAAAAGGAAACAGGAGCGATTTTGTTCATTGGCAAAATGGCCAATCCGCTAGAATAAAACATTTTACTTTTACTCATCAATTCTTTAGTTGCAATGAGCCGGGTTGAGCTTTGTACCGACAAATATTTCGCGGCAAAGCCTTCCCGGTTTTTTTATCCAAACAAAAGGGCTGCAAAAATTTGCAGCCCTTTGAAAATATCAACTATTCGTGTAATGCGAATTTTAATAACGATAATGATCGGGTTTATAAGGCCCACTAACAGGGACGCCAATGTAATCGGCCTGTTCTTTACTCAATTGGCTTAGTTTAACCCCAATTTGTTCGAGGTGCAAGCGGGCCACTTCCTCGTCGAGGTGTTTGGGCAAACGGTACACGTCGATATCGAGCTGTTTGGTATATAACTCAATTTGAGCCAGTGTTTGGTTGGTAAACGAGTTGCTCATTACAAACGAAGGGTGACCGGTAGCACAACCCAGGTTCACTAAGCGTCCTTCGGCCAAAAGGTAAATACAATTTCCGTTGGGGAATTCGTATTTATCGACCTGTGGTTTAATGTTGGTTTTCTTAATTCCGGGGAATTTTTCGAGTTTGCTCACCTGAATTTCGTTATCGAAGTGTCCAATGTTGCAGACAATGGCCTGGTCTTTCATATTGGCCATGTGATCGATGGTAATTACATCTTTGTTGCCGGTAGTGGTAACAAAAATATTTCCTTCGGCAAGGGCATCTTCCATTGTTTTCACCTCGAAGCCTTCCATTGCAGCCTGTAGGGCACAAATCGGGTCTATTTCGGTAACAATAACACGGGCACCGTAGCCGCGCATCGATTTTGCCGAACCTTTGCCCACATCGCCATAACCTGCAACAACTACCACTTTACCGGCAATCATAACATCGGTAGCACGTTTAATACCATCGGCAAGGCTTTCGCGACAACCATAAAGGTTATCGAACTTCGATTTGGTAACCGAATCGTTCACATTTATGGCAGGGAAAAGCAGTTTGCCATCGTCTTTCATTTGGTACAAACGATGTACTCCGGTGGTAGTTTCTTCCGAAACACCTTTAATTTCGGCTGCTACACGGTGCCAGCGTTGCGGGTCGTCGGCCAATACCGATTTCAGTATTTTGAACAGTTCAATTTCATCCTGAGCATCCACTTCTTTATCGAGAACAGCTGAATTGTTTTCAGCATCGTAGCCAACGTGCACCATCATGGTAGCATCGCCGCCATCGTCAACAATTAAGGTAGGGCCTTGTCCGTTGCCAAAATCGAGGGCACGCTCGGTGCACCACCAATATTCGGCAAGTGTTTCGCCTTTCCAGGCAAAAACAGGGATACCGGCGGCAGCAATTGCGGCAGCGGCATGGTCCTGTGTCGAAAAAATGTTGCAACTGCACCAACGTACCTGCGCACCCAACTCAACCAATGTTTCGATGAGCACGGCTGTTTGTATGGTCATGTGCAACGACCCCATAATGCGGGCGCCTTGTAAAGGCTTCGATTGGCCATATTTTGTGCGGAGCGACATGAGCCCCGGCATTTCTTTCTCGGCAATTTCAATTTCCTTACGGCCAAACTCGGCCAAGCCTAAATCGGCTACTTTGAAATCAATTTTCTTTTCTGTTAAAACGGTCATACTTAAATTATTTTAGTGCGCAAAGATAATACAAGTAGGTGGCTTAAAAAAACGAAAAATGTCAACAATAAGCCCTCAATATTTCCGATATCTTTTTTTGGTCGGTTTCAAGCTGAAGTTTCAATTCATCGATGGAGTTAAAACGCTGTTCGGCACGAACATGTTCATGAAAAAAGAGGGTAATTTCTTTTTGGTAAATATCGGCATCGAAACCCAGAATATGCGCTTCGATGGTGCGGTTATCGGCATTACTGTTTACGGTTGGCCGGTAACCAATGTTGAGCATGGCAGGGTAAATTTGGCCATCGATATTGGTGCTTATGGCATACACCCCTTTGGCCGGAATAAGT
>DAOSWJ010000426.1:0-2416 GCA_035380005.1 Prolixibacteraceae bacterium
TTTATGGCAAACAACCGAAATTCAAGTATTATGTCGGCAGTTCGCACGGAGGTCGCGAAGGATTAACAGTTGCGCAACGCTATCCGAAAGATTATAACGGAATCATTTCGAATGTTCCTATTGTAAACTTCTCCAGTTTAATGCTTGCTCCCGAACTGATCAGAATTCAGGAAATTCCGCTCAAGAATTGGGTCACACCTGCAAAAACGAATGCCATCAGAGCCGAGTTTTTAAGACAATGCGATGCACTTGATGGTATTGCCGACGGCATTATCAACAATTACATGGCCGCCCGTTCATTATTCAATGTGAACGATGGTGTTGGCACCGATGATCCGTGGGCCGCTTTGCGTGCTCCAAACAATATTGATCCCAATCCCGACGATCAATCAATTTCGGCTAAACTCACTAACGAACAAATTAAAACTTTAGAGTTTGTATATAGCTCGTACGCATTTGCCAGCACATTGGCCAATGGAGTTAAATCTTTTGGCATGTGGCTGCCTACACCCGAGCCCGATGGTTTTGGAATGATTACAGGGCAACGATACAAAGGACAAGAAGGAGCAACTGACGATGCTCGGGTGCACAGGTCGTTGGGAACGCTTGGTGTTACAGCTTTCCTAATGCAAGATTTAAACGCCAACCCGCTCAACTATGTCGAAGGCGGCAAATGGAACGATCGTCGCGAACAGTTATCGGAATGGCTCGACTCGACCAACCCCGATTTGTCGGAATTCTACAAAAATGGTGGTAAAATTATAATCACCATTGGAACAGCCGACAATATTGCTTCACCCGGTGCACAGCTCGATTATTACCAATCGCTTTTAGATAAGATGGGGCGCAACACTATTGATCAGTTTGCCCGATTGTTTGTTGTTCCGCAAGGAGGTCATGGCTTGGCTGGCAGAGGCTACAAAGTTACCGGTGAAGGTATTGAGGTTGAACCAAAGAACATACCGGCACCAAATGGCAACGACAATATGAACCTGCTGATCAACTGGGTTGAAAAAAATGAAGCACCGGCCAAAACACTGGTTGTTGATAATAATGGAAGAATTGGAGATAATAAAGAAACTACAGGTTACCTGCTCTGTTCGTATCCCAATTTCCCCAAATACATGGGAGGCCCGGCCAATGAGGCTTCATCTTACACAAGTGCCGATAATTAATCACAATCACAATAATTAATTAACTAACTTAAATTCTACTACAATGAAAAAATTAATTACCATTTCAACTCTTTTATTGCTAACGATTATTGTAAGCGCACAAACCGATTTTTCAGGAAAATGGAAAATCAACAAAGAAAAAAGCACACTGAACAGCGAATTTAGCATGGCTCCTTCTGAACTGATCCTTACCCAAAAGGGAAACGATTTAAGCATTGAAAGACATTCAGATTTTCAAGGACAAAGCTTCACCGTTAACGATAAGCTCACCCTCGACGGAAAAGAATGTATCAATAATGGCATGATGGATACAAAGAAAAAATCTGTTGCAAAATTCTCTGACGACAAGAAAGTGCTTACCATCGAATCGAAAATTCCAATGCAGGATGGTGGCGAAATTGCTATTAAAGAAGTTTTTTCGATTTCCGACGGCAAATTGTATATCGAATCATCGAGCAATTCATCGTGGGGCGATATGAAAGAAAAATGGGCTTTCGACAAACAATAACTAATTATCTACACATACCCAAGAGGCTGCCCGGCATAAACCCCGAACAGCCTCTTATTTTTTTTGATAACTATATACAACAACACTGTTTTACCAACGCTTCCGTATTATTGCATCGCGTAATTTGTTGGCTACAAAAATTCAATCAACTATATATTCTTAAGAATTCCTTTAAAATGTAAAACCGATACCCAAATCGATAAAATTAATCAATCCTATAGATGTTTTAATAAGTAACGGACTTCCGGCTTTTTGAAATTTATAACCAACAGAAAAATCAGGAAGAGAGTTAACTGGTTCAAAACCTGAAGTTTTACGAGGGAAAAGCTCGTACCATCCAGCTCCAAACTCAAGATTATGAGATTTTAACTTTAAACAATAAAAACCCTTTAGGCCAATGCATAAACCTGATCGTTCTGCAAATAATGTTGATTGATAACCAGCACTACCAGCAAGCGAGAGCGTGCTCCAATTTCCAATCTCAATCAAAGTACGCTCGTAGTTTAAGGCGACAAGTATGCCTGCCGAAATATTAAGATCGGCATAGATATAGTTTTTATTAAACTCTACAACCGGTTCTTGTGCTAACACAAAATTCGTGATTAAAAAAAGTGAGATAATTAATCCAAATGCTTTCTTTTTCATAATCGATTCATATTAAAGTTGTTATTATATAGCCATTGACTTCAAAAAAAGTTAACCTTTACCGGTTCATAACCCTTATGTTTCGTTA
>DAOSWJ010000427.1:0-2409 GCA_035380005.1 Prolixibacteraceae bacterium
GCGAAGCAATCTTTACAAATAGTTTTTGCTTAACCGGACAACATTGATTTAAAAAATGAATAATAAAACTGTTTACAGAAAACTTATATCAACGTCCTTCGTTAACCTTACTGATCATATCAATTGTATAAGTTGGCGAAAAATTCATTATATACAAAGTATGGTTCATAAACCCCGACAGCTCGTCAACTCTTTGAAAGTTAAAATTGCTTTGCGTGAGATTTGGCGAATAATCCTTAATATTATCGATATAATGTTTGCCAAACTGCTGATAAGCTCCTATGAAAAACAAAGCAATATCGTAAGCACTAAAGCTGTAAAAATCGGGATCGGTATAAAATTCATCGCGGTATTGCTCAACAAATCCTTCAACTAAATCTGCATGATAATCAATGTTATACGAAGTCAAATAATGCATATTCAAGCGATGAAAATATTCGGTATTGATACTTTTAAACATAGGGTAATCGTTCAACCCAACCAATGTAATATCAAATTCTTCAGATAAAACATACAAGCTATTAATTGCCCGGCTTAGCAGTGCTTCACGCTCGCTACGATTTTCGGTTGCAGGTATAAAAATAATGTTATTAATATCGGGTTTTAATGTTCTTTTAAGCTGCCAATAGCCTAAATGGCCACCTTCGGTAAAATCGATCTGCGTAAAACGTACCTCCCCCAAATTGTGATAAACCCCCGAATTATATAGCTTATCGCGCAGCAATTTTGCTAAATTTATTTCGTTCAGTGTTTCTTCGTTGCCCAATGTCATTACAACAATATTCTTATCAAAAAATGCATCGCTTATAAAATCAGACGTTTTTTTCAAAATGTATGATTTTGAGGGATTTACCTGAACATAAAAGGAATTTTGATTGAGTAAAGCACTGTTCGATGACAAAGGCGACACCAATGGGATTTGGTTTTTAGCCGAAAATGCTGAAATTTTTTCTTGCATGCGTACATCAACCGGCCCAATAATTAAGTTAGAGTTGAGCAAATCGGCATGCATCATCAACGAATCGACCACCTGAGCGTTGTATTCATCATCAAATAAACTCAAGCGCACCTTAGCCCCTGCCCTTTGCATTGAATCGATTCCAAGCAGAAAACCCTGATAAAAACTCACAAAATACCTCGAATTAGGAAATAATGAACGATTTTTTCGCACCTGCATCGAGTCAACCAACACGGTGTCAACTGCAATTCCATTTTCGCTTCTAACAATATCGAAGTATTTTTCCAAAATATAAGGATCGGTATTTTTCAAAGAATCCAACCTTTTCAGTTCTTTGTCGCTCTTTCGTTCTTGGTTATATTGTTCGTTCAAATCGAAAAACAAAGGCAAAAACATAGTTATATTGAATGTATCCGACGAAAAATGTTTTTGGGGCAAAACATCAGATAACGAACGTTGATTTACTGTTTCAAAAAGCACCTCGGGCAACTGTTTAATGTTTTTGGTATCGGTTTTTTGTTCAGCCAAACGCTCATCTGTTTCTTTAATATCTTCGACACTCGGCTTGGGTGCAAAGCTTTTTGGAATAAGCAGTTCTTCACCAGCAATCAATCCCCTGTTCTTCAATTCAGGGTTTATTTCTTTAATATCGATGATACCCACATTGTACTGTTGCGAAATTCCAAAAAGAGTTTCACCACCTTTGACCTTATGTTTATTAAAATCGTTATCGTTTATCGGAATTACTTCAATATTTGGGATATTCCTAGCCGGAATTTTCAAAGTAAGCCCTACATTAAGGCCATCGTTCAACTGCGGATTAAGCGCAATTAACTCGTTTTTATCGATTCCAAACTTGCGTTTGTACGAATAAAAAGTATCGCCGCTTTCAACAGTATGATAAAAAAATTCACCATCGGTTATAGCTTCATCGGTATCTTTTGGGGCTAAAGATTTTTTGGAGATCTTAACCAAATCACCTGTTTTTAAGGTTTCAGCCAAGTTTGGATTTGCAGCTAAAATATTGTTAACAGTAGTTTCGTAACGCCTCGACAAGGCATAAATAGTTTCGCCGGGCTGCACACTATGGTAAAAAAAATCGACATCCTCGCGCAAAAGCCCATCAGCTTTAACTGACATTTCCTGATCGGGAATTCTCAATATTTCATTTTCGAGCAACTCGTTACGCGATTCGGGATTATAACGGTAAATTGCATCAACACCAACACCGTATTGTTTTGAAATGCTGTAAACCGTTTCGCCGGTTTTAACACGGTGAAAAATAAATTTCAAATCGATAACCGATGTTGTTTTAATATCATCTAACGGCGCTGAAGCATAGTCGTGCCTTGGTATTTTTAAGCTGTCGCCTTCTTTTAACCCAAAAATCAATTGCGAATTGGCAGCCACCAAATCTTTTTGTTCAATGTTGTATTTTTTACTTATTGAAT